>JBFJNB010000097.1:0-7879 GCA_041633655.1 Lysobacterales bacterium
CGGCATGCCGTCCGGATCGTCCGGGTCGGGGGGGATAATCACATCGGTTCTTGGCCCCAGGGTATTGTCTTCATAGCCCCGCACGGAGCGCACCCCGCCGGCGAAGAAGTGCTCGTAAAACGGAAGCCCGAACGGCGAGTTCGCATCGTCGCCGTAGGTGTCGCCATAGCCGACCTGGGCGCCCAGCGAAAACGCCATCCGGCGGGTCAGCGGGAAGTACTTGCGGTTGGCGTAGTTGACCTTGTAGTACTCGATCGTACTGCCCGGCACCGCCAGCTCCAGCGAGGCCCGCTGCACCGAGCCGCGGGTCGGGTTGAAGAACCGGTTGCGCGAGTCGCGCACCCACAGGAGTTCGGTGCGCAGGGTCTGGGCCGAGCCGGTGTTGCGAAAACCGCGCCCGCAGTCGGGGTCGGTGACCGGATCGAACACGCAGTTCTCGATCAGCCCATAGAACTCCAGCTCGTCCAGAATCTGCTCGCCGGCGCCGGCGAACGGGGTGATCTCGGTGTCCTCGACGCCGATCGTCAACTGCACCCGGTCGACCTCGGTGACCGGAATCCCGAAGCTGGTGGCAAACGCGATGGTGTCCGAAAGGTAGTTGGCGATGTTGGCCTCGCCCTGATCCAGTTCGCGCACCGAGAACGTGAATCCGCGGCTGACCCCGTCGTCGGTCCAGTAGGGATCGACGTAGGACAGGTCGAAGCGGGTGAAGAAGCGGCTGTTTTGCAGGGTAATCCCGGCGCGCTTGCCAGACCCCAGGAAGTTCTCCTGGCTCAACGCGATGCTGCCGAGGATGCCGGTGGTCTGGGAGAAGCCGAGCCCGAAGGTGAACGAGCCGGCGGTGCGCTCCTTGACGGTGATATTGACGTCGACTTCGTCCTCCGACACCTGCGGGGTCTCGACGTTCACGTCCTCGACATAGGGCAGGCGCAGCAGCCGGATGCGCGAGCGGTCTACCGCGGGCTGCGAGAACACCCCACCCTCGAACTGACGCATCTCGCGCCGCAGCACCTCGTCCTTGGTCTTGGTGTTGCCGGAAAAATTCACCCGCCGCACGTGGACCCGCTGGCGCGGATCGACCAGCAGCGTGATCTTGACTTCTTTGGAATCCTTGTCGATCTCGGGAATCGGGGTCACGTTGGCGAACGCGTAACCGATGCCGGACAAGCGCGCGGTGATGTTGTCCACGCTCGCTTCCAGCAGCCGGCGCGAGAACGTCTGGCCCTCACGGAGCACGATGAACCGGCGCAGGTCGGCCTCTTCCAGGATCAGGTCGCCGGTCAGCAAAATCTCGGACACGGTGTGGACCGAGCCCTCGCGCACGTTGGCGGTAATGTAGATGTGTTTCTTGTCCGGGCTGATCGTAACCTGGGTCGATTCGATCTCGAAATCGATGTAGCCGCGGTCCTGGTAGTACGACGACAGCGCCTCCAGGTCGCCCTGCAGCTTCTCCTGGGAATACTGGTCGTCCTTGGTGTACCAGGACAGCCAGCCGCTGGTGTCGGACTCGAAGTCCTCCAGGATCTCCTCGTCGGAAAATACGGTGTTGCCGACGATGTTGATGTGCTTGATCTTGGCCGGCTTGCCCTCGGCGATGTCGATTGCGATCTTGACCCGGTTGCGCGCCAGCTGCTGCACGTTGGTATCGATGGTCACGTTGTACTTGCCGCGGTTGTAGTACTCCTTGGTCAGCGATTGCTGCACCCGGTCCAGGGTGCGGCGTTGAAACACGTCGCCCTCAGAAAGTCCGAAGTCCGACAACGCGCGCAGCAGGTCCTCGGTCTTGATGTCCTTGTTGCCGTCGATCGCGATCTCGGCGATCGCCGGTCGCTCCACCACCTTGATGACCAGAATGTCGTCCTGCCGCTCGAGCACCACGTCTTCGAAGAAACCGGTCCGAAACAGGGCCCGCAGCGCGCGCGCGGCGCTGTCGTCGTTCAGCTCATCGCCGACTTCCAGCGGCAGGTAATTGAATACTGTCCCGGCCGCGATCCGCTGCAGGCCCTCGACGCGGATGTCGGAGATTTGAAAGGGGGACACCGCCAGCCCGGGAAACGCGCAAACGGCCAGCAACAGACCCAGTATCAGTCTTCTCATCGGTTCTTACTCGGCACCTGTTTTCTGCCGCCACGGGCGGGCAGCGCCGGCCGCAGCTGGGTTGAGGTCTTGGACAGCGTGCCCTAAGACCACGGGCATCCATGCCCCGGAACGGCGTAGCCGATCCCGGCGCTGGGCGGACCCGCGGTCGGCCCGACAGGGTCCCAGGGCGGCAATATTACGATACGAGCCTCAAAATGTCGTTATAAAAAGTGAGGCTCATGAGCGCGATCAGGACGCTCAAGCCAACGTACTGTCCCACGATCTGGACCCGCTCCGAGACCGGGTGCCCGGTAACGAACTCGACCAGGTTGTACAGCAGGTGACCGCCGTCGAGCAGCGGGATCGGCAGGAAATTGAGGATCGCCAGGCTCAGGCTCAGCACGCCCAGGAAGAACAGAAAGCGCGACAAACCCAGGCGCGCGGAGTCGCGCGCGAACTGGGCGATCGAGATCGGGCCCGACAGGTTCTTCAGCGACGCTTCCCCGGTGATCATGCGCCCGATCAGGCCCAGGGTGGCGACCGTGATCCGGCGCGATTCGGACAGCGCCGCGCCCACCGAGGCCAGCGGCCCGTAGCGGAATATCGTGAAAAAGCGCCGGTCGGCGGGGTCGAACGGGTAGACCCCGATCATGTGGCGGGTCTCGCCGTCGGCGCGGGTCTCGCGCGGCACGATGGCGACGGTGAATTCGTCGTCGCCGCGCCGGATTCGGAAATCCAGCGCGCGGCCGCCGCCGGCGTGGGCCTGGATCACGTTTGACAGGTCGGCCGCGCGCGGCACCGCTTCGCCGTCGACGCTCAGGATCAGGTCGCCCGGCAGCAGCCCGGCGAGCTGGGCCGGTTCGCCGTCGATCAGGCGGTCGATGAACGGGCGCCCCTGCGGCTGATACAGGGTCAGCCCGCTGGTTTCGAGAAAGCGCTCCTGGTCGAAGTCCGCGGGCAGGCGGCTGAAATCCAGCGCCAGGCGGCGCTCGCTCCCATCGGCATCGACCACCGTGACCTGGGCCGGTTCGCGGTCCAGCGCGTAGCCGAGCAGCTCGATGCTGGCGTGGGTGAAGGTTCTGGTCGGGCGTTCGCCGACGGCCACGATCTCGTCGCCGGCCGCGAGCCCGGCCTCGGCCGCCAGGCCCTGGGGCTCGCCCAGGATCATCTTGAACTCCTGCACGCCGACCATGAACATCAGCCAGAACGCGACCAGCGCGAACACCAGGTTGAACACCGGCCCGGCGGCGATGATTGCGGTGCGCTGGCCGAGCGACTTGCGGTTGAAGGCGCGCTCGCGCTCCTCGGCCGGGACCTCACCTTCGCGCTCGTCCAGCATCTTGACGTAGCCGCCCAGCGGCAGCGCGGCGATCACGTACTCGGTGCCGTCGGCGCCGATGCGCTTGTACAGCGCCTTGCCGAAGCCGACCGAGAATCGCAGCACCTTGACCCCGCAGCGCCGTGCTACCCAGAAATGACCGAACTCGTGGAACGTCACCAGCAGCCCCAAGGCGACGATCAACCACCAGACCGAACCCAGAAAATCACCCATACTCAATCACCAGACTTCATTCCTCGCTCAAACCTGCCCAGTTCCTTGGATAGCGCCGATCGGCATTCAGTTCAAGTGCGCTTTGAGCCTGGGCCGTGGGAAATCGTGAAAGCCATGGATGAGAGCGGATTTGCAGCCATGATCTTCCCGCGGCTCAGGCTCCTCGGTCACCGAATCAGGCTCAGGCCCCAAGCGAACACCGGGGCCGCCGCCAGCGCGCTGTCGAAGCGGTCCAGGACCCCGCCGTGGCCGGGGAACAGGGTGCCCGTGTCCTTGATCCCGCGCTGGCGCTTCAGCAGGCTCACGAACAGGTCGCCGACCACCGATACCGCGGCGGCCAGCGCGGCCCACAGGATCAGCGGCGCCAGCGGTCGCGCCAGCGGATAATCGAACGCGGCCAGCGCCGCTACGACCAGCGCGACCAGCACCTGACCGCCGATCACCCCTTCCCAGGTCTTGCCCGGGCTGATCGACGGCGCCAGCTTGCGCCGCCCGAACGCGCGACCGGCGGCATACGCACCCACGTCGGCGGCCCAGATCACCAGCAGGAACAAAAGCAGCCGGTAAAACCCGTCGGTGGCGCCGAACAGCCCCCCCAGCGCCGCGCTTCCCAGCACCAGCACCGCCAGCCCGACCCCGAGCTTGACGATCATCGCCAGCGAGGTGGGCTCGGCCAGCATCCGCCGGCGTCCCAGCCAGGCAAGGTTGAAGACCCAAAGCAGCGCAGCCAGCGCCCCGACCGCGGGCAGGTGCTGGGGTCCGATCCGCGCCACGCCCAGTCCCACCAGCAGCAGCATCGCCAACGCCGCGGTCCAGCCGACGTCCGCCCGGCCGATGCCGGCCAACCGGCACCACTCTCGCGCGCCGCCGGCGGCGAGCAGGGCCACCAGCCACCAGAACGCCGCCGGGGGCGCCAGCCACATCGCCGTCAGCAGCAGCGGCAGGCCCACCGCCGCGGTGATGATCCGGGTCTTGAGCCCACTGCTGCTCGCGGTCACGATTGGTCTCCTCGAGCCCCCTGCTCCGGCAGGCCGCTGGCCTGCCGACCGGTGCGGCCGAAGCGGCGCTGGCGGCAACCGAAATCGTCGATCGCCCGTTTCAGCTCGGCCGCGTTGAAGTCCGGCCACAGCGTGTCGCAGAAATAAAGCTCGCTGTAGGCGATCTGCCACAGCAGGAAATTGCTGATCCGGCGTTCCCCGCCGGTGCGGATCAACAGGTCTGGCGCCGGTAACTCGCTCAGACAGAAGTGGCGCCCCAGCGCCTCCTCGTCGATCTGGTCCGGCACCAACGTCCCGGTGGCGACGTCGCTGGCGACCCGGCGGGCCGCCTGCACGCAGTCCCAGCGTCCGCCGTAGTTGACCGCGATCGACAGATCCAGCCGCCGATTGTCCCGCGTGAGCCGCTCGGAGCGTTTCATGCCGTTGCGCAGATCGGCGGAAAACGGGGTGCGGTCGCCGATGAAACGCAGTTTGACGCCGTTCGCGTTCAAGTCGTCGGCCTCGCGCTCCAGCGCGCGCAGGAACAGGTCCATCAGTCGATTGACTTCGGTCGGCGGGCGGCGCCAGTTTTCGCTCGAAAACGCGAACAGGGTCAGCGCCGAGACCCCCATCTCGGCGCAGGCCTCGACCGTGCGCCGCGCGGCCTTGACGCCGGCCTGATGGCCGAAGGTGCGCGGCCGCTTGCGGCGTTCGGCCCAGCGGCCGTTGCCGTCCATCACGATCGCGATGTGTTGCGGGAGGTTCATGCAGGCGATGCGCTGAGCGAGCGCAGACGAGGGGGGCTAGATCTCCATCAGCTCCTCGTCCTTGGCCTTGACCGCCTCGTCGACCTCGGCCACGTATTTGTCGGTCAACTGCTGAACCTCGGCCTCGGCCCGATGCTCCTCGTCCTCGGTGATCTCCTTGTCCTTCAGCCGGTTCTTCAGCTGATGGATCGCATCGCGGCGCACGTTGCGGATGGCGACCTTGGCGTGCTCCCCCTCGTTGCCGACGACCCGGGTCAGCTCGCGCCGGCGCTCCTCGGTCAGCGGCGGCAGCATGATGCGGATCGTGGTCCCGGCGGTGTTCGGGTTCAGCCCCAGGTCCGATTCCAGGATTGCCTTCTCGATCGCCGCGACCATGGTTTTTTCCCACGGTTGCACCACCAGCGTGCGGGCATCGCCGACGCTGATCGAGGCGACCTGGCTGAACGGGACCGGCGAGCCGTAATAGTCGACCCGCAAGTGGTCCAGCAGCGCGGTGTTCGCGCGCCCCGTACGGATCTTGGTCAGCTCGTTATGCAGGTGCTCGACGCTGTGCTTCATGCGGTTTTCCGCATCTTTCATGATTTCTCTGGTCATGCTCTACAGTCCTGTCCTGCCAGATCGATTCGCACACAGCGGAAACACCACGCGCCAGCGCATTTTAGCTGACGAGGGTGCCGATGTCGCCGCCCCTGACGATCTGCATCAGCGCGCCGTCGTTGTTGATGTCGAAGATTCGCAGCGGCACGCCCTGATCGCGGCAAAGCACGATGGCCGACGTGTCCATGATCTGCAGTTTGCGCTCGATCACCTCGTCGTAGCCGACCCGCGTGTAGCGCTCGGCGCTGGGGTTTGCGAGCGGATCTTCGGAGTAGATGCCGTCGACTTTGGTTGCCTTCAGCACCAGATCGGCGCCGATTTCGACCGCCCGCAGGCTGGCCGCCGAATCGGTGGTGAAGAACGGATTGCCGGTGCCGGCCGCGAAGATCACCACCCGACCCTTTTCCAGATGCCGGATTGCGCGCCGGCGGATGTAGTCCTCGCAGACCTCGTTGATCTTGATCGCCGACATCACCCGCGCCATCACGCCGATCTTCTCCAGGGCGTCCTGCAGCGCCAGAGCGTTCATGACGGTGGCCAGCATGCCCATGTGATCCCCGGTGACCCGGTCCAGCCCCGAGGCCGCCAGCCCGGCGCCGCGGAAGATGTTCCCGCCGCCGATGACGATCCCGATCTGGACCCCGGCCGCGGCGACCTCGCCGATTTCCCGGGCCAGCCGTTTGATCACGGCCGGGTCGATGCCGTACTCGGCCTGGCCCAGCAGCGCCTCACCGCTGATTTTCAGCAGAATGCGATGAACCTTGAGGCCCGGGTCATCCACCGCGAACCTGAGCCATCACCTCGGAGGCGAAGTCATCACTTTTTTTCTCGATGCCCTCGCCGACTTCCAGGCGTACGAACGCCTTCACTCTGGCGCCGTGCTGCTTCAGCAGTTGGCCCACGGTCTGATCCGGGTTCTTGATGAACGGTTGGCCCACCAGGGTGATCTCGTTCAGATGCTTGCGCAGCCTTCCCTCGACCATCTTGGCGACGATTTCCGGCGGCTTGCCGGAGTCTTTCGCCTGCGCGCTCAGGATCTCCCGCTCCTTGGCCAGATCCGACTCCGGGACCTGGTCGGGATCGACGTACGCCGGCTTGCTCGCGGCGACGTGCATCGCCAGGTCGCGGGCCAGTTCGTCCGACCCGCCGGCGAGCGCCACGGCGACCCCGATGCGGCCGCCGTGGACGTAGGTGCCGAGCGTGCCGTCGCCGGCGTCGGTCACGACCGCGCGCCGCACCTGGATGTTCTCACCGATCTTGGCGATCAGCGCGACCCGCTGCTCCTCCAGCGTGCCGCCGTCTGTGCCCGGGGCGCTCAGGATCGCGGCCACGTCGGTACTCTCGGCTGCCAGGGCGGCCCGCCCGACCGCATCGGCGAACGCGACGAAACCGGCGTCCTTGGCCACGAAATCGGTCTCGCAATTGACCTCTACCAGGACCGCGCGGCCGCCCGCGTCGGCGGTCGCGCAGACGATGCAGCCCTCGGCCGCGACCCGGCTCGCTTTTTTGTCCGCCTTGGCCACACCGGTCTTGCGCAGGTGCTCGATGGCGGCCTCCATGTCGCCGCCGGTTTCCACCAGCGCGCGCTTGCATTCCATCATTCCCGCCGCGGTGCGCTCGCGCAGCTCCTTCACCATCGATGCCGAAATTTCCATCGTCTCAAAACCTCGTCTAGTCGTTTGCCCGCGCGCCGCCGCTCACTCCTCGGAGTCGTCCGCGGCGGCCTTGGCGGTCTTCTTCTTGGTGGTCTTTTTCTTGGTGGTCTTCTTCTTGGCCACCTTCTTCTTGGCCACCTTCTTCTTGGTCACCTTCTTTTTGGCGGTCTTCTTCTTGGCCGCTTTCTCGGGCTCGGCCTTGGCCTCCTTGGCGGGCTTCTCGGCCGCTTTCTCGGGCTCGGCCTTGGCCGC
>JBFJNB010000098.1:0-7870 GCA_041633655.1 Lysobacterales bacterium
CCGAACACGAATGCCGGAGGAAACGCGGTCCCCATCGCGATGATCAGGGTCGCGTGAAACCTGCGGCTGTCGACGAACCGTGCCAGCATCGCGCCGTCACGGCGCGTCAGTGATTGTCGGTGTAGGGCAACAGGGCCAGGTAGCGCGCGCGCTTGATCGCGGTGGCCAGCTGGCGCTGATAGCGCGCCTTGGTGCCGGTGATCCGGCTCGGTACGATCTTGCCGGTCTCGCCGATGTATTGCTTCAGGGTGTTGAGATCCTTGTAGTCGATCTCTTTGACCCCGTCGGCGGTGAAGCGACAATATTTCCTGCGGCGAAAAAATCGAGCCATCTTACTCGCTCCCTAAATCAGTCCTGCCGATCGGCGGCCTCGGCGGCCTCCTCGGCGTCCTCTTCTTCGTCCAAATCCTCTTCGTCCTCGGACTCGTCGGCGGCGGATTCGTCGTCGTCGCTGTCGTCGTCATCGTCGTCCGCGCGCGGAGGCTTGGGTCGCGGCGGGCGGCTCTGGGCGCGCTCGCGCGAATCCTTTTCCTCCTTGGCCTGCAGCAGCAGCGAGGAATCGGTGATCGGGCCCTTGCGGCGGATGACCAGCTTGCGCAGCACCGCGTCGTTGAACCGGAACGCGCTTTCGAGCTCGGCCAGTACCTCGCCGTTGCATTCGATGTTCATCATCACGTAGTGGGCCTTGGCGAGTTTCTGGATCGGATAGGCCAGTTGCCGCCGGCCCCAGTCCTCGAGCCGGTGGATGATGCCGTTGCCACCCTCGATCAGCTTGCGGTAGCGATCGATCATGGCGGGCACCTGTTCGCTCTGGTCCGGATGGACCAGGAACACGATTTCGTAGTGACGCATTGTGACTCCTTGTGGTTTAAGCCCCCCGACGCGTCCGCGCGGTGGAGCAAGGATTGCCGGCGGCCCGCGGGCCCTCCGGCGAGCGCGCGATTCTACTGAACCGCCGCGCCGCTGGCAATGCTGAAGCTTTCGCCGCAGCCGCACTCGGCCCCGGCGTTGGGATTTCGGAACACGAAGTTCCGGTTGAGGCCCGAGCGAACGAAGTCGACCTCGGTGCCGTCGACGATCGGCAGGCTGGCCTCGTCGACCACCACCTTCAGGCCCTGGTCCTCGAACACCCGGTCGCCCGCCCCGATCCGCTCGGCGATGTCGACCACGTAGGCCCAGCCCGAGCAGCCGGTGCGCTTGACCCCGAGCCGCAGCGCCAGGCCCGCTTCCCGGGCCAGGTAGCGGCGCACGTGATCGGCGGCTTGTTTGGTGAGCGTTACGGCCATAGTTCGTGATCTGGTGTTCCGGGGCGGCCGATTCAATGGCCACCCGATACCGATTGCCTTATTATGCAGCGCCTTTGGCCGGCGCGCCATGGAGAACCGGATGACCGGAGTCAGCATCAAAGACCTTCTGCGCGGCGAGGTCGCGCAGGGAAGCGCGGTGACGGTGCGCGGCTGGGTGCGCACCCGGCGCGACTCCAAGGCCGGATTTTCGTTCATTCATCTAAGCGACGGGTCCTGCCACCAGCCGATCCAGGTCGTGGCCGACGCGAAGCTCCCCAACTACGAGGCCGAAATCCAGCGCCTGACCGCCGGGTGCTCGGTGGCCGTCGAGGGCGAGCTGGTCGCTTCCCGCGGGCGCGGCCAGGCGGTGGAAGTCCAGGCCTCCTCGGTCGCCGTGCTCGGCTGGGTCGAGGACCCCGACAGCTACCCGATCCAGCCCAAGCGCCACAGCTACGAGTATCTGCGCGAGGTGGCCCACCTGCGCCCGCGCACCGCTACCTTCGGCGCGATGACCCGGGTTCGCAACGCGGTCGCGCGCGCGATCCACGGCTACTTTCAGGAGCGCGACTACTTCTGGATCAACACCCCGATCGTGACCGCCAGCGACTGCGAGGGCGCCGGCGATCTGTTCCGCGTCAGCACGCTGGATCCGGCCGATCCGCCGAGGAACGACCGCGGCCAGATCGACTACGCGCAGGACTTTTTCGGCCGCGAGACCTTCCTGACCGTGTCCGGGCAGCTCAACGTCGAAAGCTTCTGCCTGGCGCAGACCAAGGTGTACACCTTCGGGCCTACCTTCCGGGCGGAAAACTCCAACACCAGCAGGCACTTGGCCGAGTTTTGGATGGTGGAGCCGGAAATCGCGTTCGCGGATCTTTCCGATCTGGCCGATCTGGCCGAGGACTTCTTAAAGCACGTGTTCGCCACGGTGCTGGACGAGTGCGCCGAGGACATGGCGTTTTTCGCCCAGAACGTCGAGAAGACCGCGGTCAAGCGGCTCGAGCAGATCGTCGAGGGGAGCTTCACCCGGATGGAGTACGCGGACGCGATCGAGCTGTTGGAAAAGGTCCAGCAGCGCTTCGAGTTCCCGATCGAGTGGGGCCTCGACCTGCAGACCGAGCACGAGCGTTTCTTGAGCGAGCAGTACGCGCGCGGACCGGTGGTGCTGATGAACTACCCGGCCGAGATCAAGGCCTTCTACATGCGCCTGAACGACGATCAGAAAACGGTCGCGGCGCTGGACGTGCTGGCGCCCGGCATCGGCGAGATCATCGGCGGCTCCCAGCGCGAGGAACGCCTGGACGTACTCGAGCGGCGGATGCGCGAACACGGCCTGGACCCGGAGCAGTATCGCTGGTACCTGGATTTCCGGCGCTACGGTACCGCGCCGCACGCGGGCTTCGGGCTGGGCTTCGAGCGCCTGGTCAGCTACATCACCGGGATGCCGAATATTCGGGATGTCGTACCGTTTCCGCGGGTCCCGGGAAGCGCCCAGTTTTAGGGCCACGGGAGTGTGCGGCCTTTTTTCCGGTTCGCCGGAAAAGGGATTTCGATTTGGTTAGCATGGAGCGCGGCAAGGTACTCGGAGAAGCGACATGTTGGGCGCGCCGATTGACTTCAGGCGCTGGGTCGATGAGCACCGGGATCAGCTCAAGCCCCCGGTCGGCAACAAGGTGATCTGGCGTGATCAGGACTTCATCTGCATGGTCGTGGGCGGGCCGAATCGGCGCAGCGACTACCACTACGACGAGGGCGCGGAGTTCTTCTACCAACTCGAAGGCGACCTGCTGCTGAAGGTCATGGACGCCGACGGGCCGCGCGACATCACCATCGCCGAGGGCCAGATCTTCCTGTTGCCGCCGCGCGTTCCCCACTCGCCGCAGCGATTCGCCGACACCGTCGGGCTGGTGATCGAGCGCCGGCGCCTGCCCGGCGAGCGCGACGGGCTGATGTGGTTCTGCGAGCGCTGTCACGAGAAACTCTACGAGGAGTACTTCGAGCTCACCGATATCGAGACCCAGTTCCCGTCGGTGTTCGAGCACTTTTTCTCAAGCCCGGATCACCGCACCTGTGGCCGCTGCGGCTGGGTCCACCCGCTGCCAGAGCGCGCCGGCCGATGAGCGCCTCGGTGGCGCAGGCGACCCACGAGACCGGCGAGGACTATGCCCGCGCCCGCGATGCCGCCGACGAGCTGGCGCCGCTGCGAGAGCGCTTCTGGCTCCCGCGCGGCCGCGGCGCCGATCCCCCGCTCTACCTGTGCGGCCATTCGCTGGGACTGCAACCGAAGAGCGCGCGGCAGGCCGTCGCCGACGAGCTCGAGCAGTGGCGGACCCTCGCGGTGGACGGACATTTCGCCGGCGACAGGCCCTGGATTTCGTCCCACGAGCGGCTGCGCGCGCCGCTCGCGGCGCTGGTCGGGGCGGCGCCGGACGAGGTCGTGGCGATGAACACGCTGACGGTCAACCTGCACCTGATGCTGGTCAGCTTCTACCGCCCGGATCGGACCCGCTACCGGATCGTGATCGAGAAACACGCGTTTCCGTCCGACCGCTACGCGGTCGCGTCCCAGCTCCGCTTTCACGGCCACGACCCGGCCGATGCGCTGGTGGAGCTGGAAGACGAACCCGGCAGCGCGCGGCTGAGTCCGGCCACCCTGGGCGACTACCTGAACCGCCACGGCGAGACCGTGGCGCTGGTGCTGCTGCCGGGTCTGCAGTATGTCTCCGGCGAATGGCAGGACGTGGCGGAGCTGACCCGCGTCGCCCACCGCCACGGCTGCCGGATCGGCTTCGATCTGGCCCACGGCGCCGGCAACCTGCCGCTGGCACTGAACGACTGGGACTGCGACTTCGCGCTGTGGTGCGGATACAAGTACTTAAACGGCGGCCCTGGCACGGTCGCCGGCTGCTTCGTCAATCGCCGCCACTTCGGTTCCTGCCCGCGCCTGGAGGGCTGGTGGGGCAACGATCCCGGCACCCGCTTTCGAATGGCCCATGATTTTCAGCCCGCCCCCGGTGCCGACGCCTGGCAGCTCAGCAATCCGCCGATCCTGGCGCTGGCCCCGCTCGAGGCGTCGCTGGCGATCTTCGCCGAGGTCGGCATTCAGCGCCTGCGGGCGAAATCGATCGCGCTGACCGGCTACCTGGCTTTCCTGCTCGAGCGACTGCGCCCCGAGGTCACGCTGCTGACCCCGGGGGAGCCCGAGCGCCGCGGCTGCCAGCTCTCGCTGCGGGTCGCCGGGGGCGCGGAGCGGGGGCGAGGGGTGTTCGAGGCGTTGCTGGCGGCCGACGCGATCGGCGACTGGCGCGCGCCGGACGTGATCCGGGCCGCCCCGGTCCCGCTCTACAACCGATTCCTGGACGTCTACCGGTTCGTCGAGCGGTTGCGCGCGATCCTGAAACGCGTTCGATGAACACAGCCGCGATCGGCGATACCGACACCGTCACGATCGTCGGTGCCGGGCTCGCCGGTTCTCTGCTGGCGGTGTACCTGGCTCGCCGCGGCTTCCGGGTGGAGCTGTTCGAGCGCGGACCCGACCCGCGCCACGACGAGCTCCCAGGCGGGCGCTCGATCAATCTGGCGCTGGCCGAGCGCGGCATCCACGCGCTCGAGCAGGTCGGGCTGCATCGGGCGGTGGCGAAGTACGCGCTGCCGATGCGCGGGCGCATGATCCACGACCGCGCCGGCGGCCAGACCCTACAACCGTACGGTCTGGACCCGCGTGAGGTGATCTACTCTGTGCACCGCCAGCGCCTGAGCGCCACCTTGCTGGAGGCGGCCGGGGCCGCCGGCAACGTCCGGGTACGCTTCGATCGGGAGCTGAAAAGCCTCGACCTGGGCTCCGGCGAGGGCACGTTCGTGGACACCGCTTCCGGGCGCGAAACCACCCGGCCGGTGGTACCGCTGATCGGAGCCGACGGCGCCGGCTCGGTGGTGCGCGCCGCGCTCGAACGGGCACTGGGATTCCGCACCGGGATCGAGTTCTTGGACCACGGCTATCAGGAGCTGACGATCCCGGCCGGGCCCGCCGGACGCCACCGCCTGGCCCCGGACGCGCTGCACATCTGGCCGCGGGCTGAGTTCATGATGATCGCGCTGCCCAACGACGACGGCAGCTTTACCGCGACCCTGTTCCTGGCCAGAACTGCGCCGGCCGGGCAGCCGAGCTTCGCCGCGCTCGAGCAGCCGGCCGCGTTTCGCGCGTTCTGCGCCGAGCAGTTCCCCGATCTCGAGCCGCTGCTGGAGCGCATCGACGAAGAGCACGCGGCCCATCCGATCGGCGAGCTGGGCACGGTCCGCTGCCCACACTGGCAGCACGCCGGCCGCGCGGTGCTGATCGGGGACGCAGCCCACGCCGTGGTCCCGTTCCACGGCCAGGGCATGAACTGCGCGTTCGAGGACTGCCTGGAACTCGACCGTGCGATCGCGGCCGAGCCGACCTGGGAGGGCGCGTTCGCGCGCTTCGAGGCGGCGCGCCTGCAACAGGCCGCGGCGATCGCCGACATGGCGCTGGAGAACTACCTGGAGATGCGCAGTTCCGTGGCCGATCCCGGATACCGGCTCCGGCTGGAGCTTTCCCGGGAGCTGGAGCGGCGCCATCCGCGGCGATTCGTGCCGCGCTACGCGCTGGTCATGTTCCGCCGTCTGCCCTACCGCGAGGCGCAGCTCCGAGGCGAGATCAACCGGCGCATATTGGAGCAACTGACCGAGGGCGCCGAGCGGCTCGACCAGGTCGACTTCGAGCGTGCGCGCGGGCTGATCGAATCCCAGCTCGAGCCGCTGGACCCGACCGAAGGCCCGATCGTGCTGTAACCGGTGGATCGAGCGATGCGCGTCGTCATCTGCCCCGACAAGTTCAAGGGTTCGCTGAGCGCCTTCGAGGTCGGCCGCGCGATCCGATCCGGGATCCAGCGTCGGTGGCCGGGGCTCGATCCGGTCCTGCACCCGATGTCCGACGGTGGCGACGGGATGCTCGACGTGCTGACCCGGAACCTGGATCTGGAACCGGTGAGCGTGGTGGTCGCCGACCCGTTGTTCCGGCCGGTGACGGCCGCCTACGGCGTCTCGCCTGATCGCACCACGGCGTACCTGGAATCGGCCAGGGCCTCGGGGCTGGGTTTGCTTACGGAGCCCGAAAGGGACTGCCTGGAAACGACCACCTTGGGCACCGGCCAGATGATCCGGGACGCGCTCAACCGCGGCGCCGGGCGGATCATCCTCGGGATCGGCGGCAGCGCCACCAACGATGCCGGCATCGGCATGGCCGCGGCGCTCGGCTATCGCTTTCTGGACCGATCGGGCGCCGAGCTGCGCCCGATCGGTCGCAACCTGGTGCGCCTGGACACGATCGATGATGGGGGCGTGGCCCCGGAGCTGCCCGCGGTCGAGGTCATCGTCGCCAGCGACGTCGGCAACCCGCTGCACGGCGAGCACGGCGCCGCCCGGGTGTTCGCGCGCCAAAAGGGCGCCGATGAGACCGCGATCCGGCTCCTCGACCGCGGGCTGGCCAATTTCGCCCGTGTGGTCGAGCAGAAGTGGAACCTGGACCTGCAGCGGATTCCGGGTGCCGGCGGCGCCGGCGGACTCGGCGGCGGTGCGATCGCGTTCCTTGGCGCGCGCCTTCGGTCGGGGGTCGAGATGATGATCGAGCTGACCGGGCTGGAGGCGCGCATCGCGCGCGCCGACCTGGTGATCACCGGCGAAGGATGCCTCGATGAGCAGACGCTGACCGGCAAGGCCGTCGCCGGTGTTGCCCGGCTGGCCGGCAGACACGGAAAGAAGCTCGCCGTGATCTGCGGCTCGTCGTCGCTCTCGGCCGCGCGGCTGCGCTCGCTCGGGATCCACTACCTGGAGGCAATCATGAACCAGGGCCGCTCGCTGGACGACGCGATGGCGCACGCGTTCGGCTACGTCGAGGATGCCGCGGCCGCGCTGGCACATCGGATCGATGGTTCGACGCACCCCAACTGACGCCACTGGACGCAAGCGCGGCACCGGCCGTACTGTAGCGCCGGTTGTTCACGGAGAGCCACGAATGAACGCGTTTCGACCCCAGGTCCACGGGATGACGGTTTCGGGCAACTGCTACAAGGTGCAACTGACCCTGGCCCAGCTCGGCATCGACTACGACTGGCACGAGGTGAACATTCTGAAGGGCGAGAGCCGGACGCCCGAATATCTGGCGATGAACCCGAACGGCAAGGTGCCGGTGGCCGAGGTCGCGCCGGGGGAGTACCTGAGCGAGTCGAACGCGATCCTGTGCTACTTCGCCGAGGGCACGGAGCTGTTGCCGGCCGGACGCCTGCAACGGGCTCGGACGCTGGAGTGGATGTTCTTCGAGCAGTACACCCACGAGCCTTCGATCGCGGTCGCGCGCTTCATCAATCGCTTCCTGCCGGCCGACCACCCCAGGAGGGCCGAGCTGCCGGGGCTGGTCGAGCGCGGCAATGCGGCGCTCGGGGTCATGGAGCGCCACCTGGCCACACACGAGTTCCTGGCCGCCGGCCGCTACACGATTGCCGACGTCGCGCTGTACGCCTACACCCACACCGCGGCCGACGGCGGCTTCGACCTGTCGGCGTTCC
>JBFJNB010000099.1:0-7835 GCA_041633655.1 Lysobacterales bacterium
AGCTCCTGCGCGAACGCGCCGGTGACGGCTATCATCGCGGCCGCGGCGAATAACGAGACCGACGCCGTGCGGGACCGCCGGGCGCGGTCGAAATCACTGGCCGGGGGAGAAGTGCAACGCATGGTATTGCTCCTTGGGTCGGGTTGCGCGCAAGTATATCGCCCTTTGCCGTCGGCCTGTACCACCCCAGGGGCGTTACAGCTCTGGTTCGCCGATCGCCGGCGCGGCCAGCGGATCGCCGGCCCCGAAAGCGGGCGGCTGAGCCATCAGCGGCACGCGGCCGCCGTAACCGGAGGCGTGCGCGATCAGCCGCGCCCGCAGCACCCGACTGCGGCTGATCAGGCCGACTCCGAGGCGCCGGCCGAACGTCACCGGCGGGGCGTCGGCCCGGTACACCGCCTTCAGCGCGTGCAGCGCGGTGGCCATGATTTCATTGTCACTGCGGCGCCAGCGCTCGTAAGCGCGTAGCGCGACCGGATCGGCGGCCGGGACGCGCGCGTCGCGCACCGGCTCCAGCACCTCTGCCAGCGAGGCGGCGTCGAGCAGGCCCAGGTTTGCGCCCTGCCCGGCCAGCGGATGGACCACATGAGCGGCGTCGCCCATCAAAACCACCCGACCGCGCAAGTAGCGCTCGGCGCGCAGCCGTTTGAGCGGGAACGTAACCCGCCGGCCGGTGCAGCGAACCTCGCCAAGGCGGCCCTGCGACGCCCCGGTCAGCTCGACCCCCAGCGCCTCGGCGCTGCCGGCGGCCAACTGCTCGGCCTTGGCGCTGGGCATCGACCAGACGATCGAACAACCGCCATCGGCCAGCGGCAGGAACGCCAGCGGCCCGTCTCGCAGGAAGCGCTGCCAGGCGGTGTGCTGGTGGCCGGCGGCGACCGAGACCGGCCCGACCAGCCCGCGCTGCTGGTAGTCCCATTCGCGCACTTCGAAGCCGAACGCGCGCCGCAGCGGCGAGTCAGCGCCGTCGGCGGCCACCAGCAGCTCGGCCAGTACGCCGCCCCGGTCGAGGTCGATGCGCACCCCGCGGTCGCCGTCACGGGCGGCTTGAACGGTCGCGCCCGGATACAGCCGCACCGACGGCTGATCCGCGAGCGCCTGCCACAGCGCCGCCTGCACCGAGTCGTTCTCGGCGATCTGCCCCAGGTGCTCCAGTTGCGCGTCGGCGGCGTGAAACGAGAGCTCGGCGGCCGGATCGTCCTCCCAGATCCGCATGCGGTAAAACGGGCACGCGCGCTCGACCACCTGCGCGGTCCATGCGCCGAGGTGGCGCAGGATGTTGATCGAGGCCGGGCTCAGCGTCGATACCCGGGTTTGCAGCGGCGTGCCCGGCTCGACGTTGGCAGGTGGGCCGGCGTCGATCAGCGCCAGCGACCAACCTTGCCGGGCCAGCGCCAGCGCCGCGGCGGCGCCCACCAGCCCGCCCCCGACGACGACGATCTGGTATTTCTCTCTCATCGCTCCCCCGTCGCGCCCAGCGCGACCCCGCGCGCCAGCAGCGGCACCCTTCCGCCAAAGCCCATCGTGCGGCGGGCCAGCGCGCGCCGGAGCCCCGGGAGCGCATCCAGCGCCACCAGCCCCGCGCCCCGCAGCACCCGAAGCGGCAGAAACTCCTGCGCGAACAAACGCACCAGTCCGTCGGTGAAGGCCAGCATCCGGCGCTGATCCGGTTCGCGCCAGGTCTGGTAGGCCGAAAGCAGGTCGGCGGATCCCAAGTCGGCACCGCTCCCGTGCGCTTCGACCAGCAACTCGGCCAGCACCGCGACGTCGCGCAGGCCCAGGTTGAAGCCCTGCGCCGCGATCGGGTGGATCGTGTGGGCCGCATTGCCGATCAGCAGACATCGCGAGGCGCGTGGTTCCGGCACATACAGTCGGGTCAGCGGGTAGCTGGCGCGCCGCCCGAGCCGGGTGAACCGCCCGAGCCGGTATCCGAAACGCCGCTGCAGCGCGCCCAGGAACGCCGCGTCGTCCAGTTGCAGGAGTTTCTTGGCGTCGGCTCTCGCGCTCACCCAGACCACCCCGCAGCGCGCCCCGACGTGGGGCAGCAGCGCCACCGGCCCGCTTTCGGTCAGACGTTCGAACGCGCGCCCGCGATGGGCCTGCGCCGGCGTCACGTTGGCGATCACCGCGGTCTGGCGATAATCGTGCTCCTCGCAGGCCAGGCCCAGCAGCGCGCGCACCGTGGATGCGGTGCCGTCGGCGCCGACGACCAGCCGCGCGCTCAAGCTCCGGCGACCGGCCTCGGTTCGGGTGCCCACCAGTACCGCGTCCTCTCTCGGCTCGAGCGACATCACTTCACATGGCGCCTGCAGTTCGACGTCGTCGAGGCGCGGCAACACACCGGCCACCGCCGCGCCGATCACCCGCGCCTCGGCCACGTAGCCGAGCGCCGGCAGATCGAAATCGGTGGCGCGGATCCGAACCGCGCCGAAGCGGCCGCGGTTGCTGACGTGCACCTCGCGAATCGCGGTCACCCCGTCGGCCAGCCCGGGCCAGAGCCCAATGCCCTCGAATATCCGCTGCGACGCCAGCGCCAGCGCCAGCGTGCGATCGTCGTAACTGGGCTGGGTCGGTGCGCGCGGCGGCACCCGCTCCAGCAGCGCGATGCGCATGCCGTGGCCGGACAGGGCGCAGCCCAGGCTGGCACCGACCAGGCCGCCGCCGACGATCGCGACATCGTACTCAGTCCGCATCGCGCGCCATCCAGTCTTCGATCTCGGCGACGGTCTTCGGGGCGGCCGCCGACAGCACCAGCGGCTCGTCCTTGGTCACCACCACGTCGTCCTCGATTCGGACGCCTACGCCCCGGAACCTGGCCGGCACGCGCTTCTGGCGGGGCCGCAGGTAGATACCGGGCTCGACCGTCATTACCATGCCGGCCTCCAGCTCCCTCGGGTGTCCGTCGATCTGGTACTCGCCAACGTCGTGCACGTCGATCCCGAGCCAGTGTCCGGTGTTGTGGGTGTAGAACGGCCGGTACTCGCCGTCCTCGATGAGTTGATCCACGTCACCTTTCAGCAGGCCCAGATCGCGCAGGCCGCGGGTCACCACGGCCACCGCCGCCTCGTGCGGCGCGTTCCAGTGCCGCCCCGGGCGTACCTGGTCGATCGCGGCCAGTTGCGCCGCCAGCACGACCTCGTACAGGTCGCGCTGCGGTCCCGAGAAGCGGCCGTTTACCGGAAACGTGCGGGTGATGTCGGAGGCATAATGGTCGTGCTCGCAGCCGGCGTCGATCAGCACCAGGTCGCCGTCGCGCAGCGGGTCGGCGTTGCGGACGTAGTGCAGGACGCAGGCATTGGCCCCGCCGCCGACGATCGGCTGGTAGGACGGTTCGCTCCGGTTGCGATGAAACGTGTGCAGCAGCTCCGCGCTCAGCTCGTACTCCATCATGCCCGGCCGGCACGCCCGCATCGCCCGCCGGTGCGCCTCCACCCCGATCGCGCCGGCGCGCTTCAGGCTGGCAATCTCCTGGCGGCTTTTGTATAGCCGCATGTCGTGCAGATAGTGTTCCAGCGATACGAACTCCTCGGGCGCGCGGTGCCGGCTTCCGCGCTGCTCGCGCACCCGGGCCACCCAGCGCAGCACCTGCTGGTCGAATTCCTGGTCGCGCCCCAGCTCACAGTACAGGCGCTCGGTTCCGTTGATCAGGCTCGGCATGACGTCGTCGAGATCGCCGATCGGGAACGCTTCGTCCATCAGATAGGTCTCGCGGGCGCCGTCCAGGCCGACCATTGGTCCGTCCCAGGCCTCGCGATCGGGATCGCGCTCGCGGCAGAACAGGACCGCCTCTCCCCCCTTGCGGCCGGGCACCAGCGCGAGCATCGCCTCCGGCTCCGGAAACCCGGTCAGGTAGTGGAAGTCGCTGCTCTGACGATACGGATAAGCCACATCCCCGTTGCGCCTGCGCACCGGGGCCGCGGGTACCAGTACGATCGCACCCTCGCCCACGGTGCGGATCAACTGCCGGCGTCGGCGCCGGTATTCGGCGGGCTTGATCACCGGCCCCGGTCCGGGCGTCCGTCGTCGTAGACCAGCATCGCCCCGATCCGCGCGTACTCGCTGAGTTCCACGAACGCCACTTCGTCCTCCTCGCCGCCGTTCGCGTCGACCTCGGCTTGCGCGATGGCGCTCAAATCGGTGAGGAATTCGCGCGCCTCGGCGCTCATTTCCCGGTCGCTGCCGGCCACCGCGGCGCCGAAACCCGAGACGAATCCGCCGCACCACCGCGCCAGCGCCGCCGACCGCGCCGGAAGCGGTTGATCGTCGTCCGGCAGCAGCAGCCGAAAGCCGAGCTGCGGGTCGTTGAGGCCGGCCAGCGTCCAGTCGAAAAGCCAATCGAGCGCACGCTTGAGGTCCACCGGCAGGCGTTCCGGCTCGATCTCGCGCCCGAGCGCCAGGCGCAGCCAGCGGGCCGCTTCCGGCGCCTCGGTGACCGCTATCTGGGCGCACAAGGAGCCGTGCAGTTCGGCCGCGTCGATCGCGATCTCGTCGCGGTTCAGAAGCTGGTTCAGGAACTCGAATGGGCGTGTTTGCGGCATCGGGCGATGGTACCAGGAAACGCTGTCCAGCGGTCCCGAGCGGGCGTCGATCCGCCCCTCGGGCCGGAACCACATGATTCATGAAATATCTATAAAAATCCGCTAAGTAGCATAACTATTGTTGACCCCGCTTTAAGTTCAAATTATGCTAGCGCCCATCCCACCTTCGGGGCGGCTTGCGCGATGGGAACGATCGAATCCACAGTTGAGGACCTGCTGGCCCTGGAACGGCGCGTCGACGAACTCCTGAGCCTGCTGGCACGGATGCGCCAGGAGAACCACAGCCTCCGCGCCAGCCAGGAGGCGCTGGTCGCCGAGCGCGCCAACCTGGTGGCCAAAAACGAGCAGGCGCGCTCGCGGGTGGAGGCGATGATCACCCGGCTGAAGTCCCTGGAGCAGAGCACATGAGCGCCAAGGAAGCGGTCACCGTCAACATCCTGGATCGGGAGTACCGGATCGCCTGCGAGCCCGGCGAGCGCCGTCAACTGCTGGACGCGGCCGACCTGCTGGATCAGCAGATGCGTTCGGTGCGCGACGGCGGCAACATCGTAGGGATCGAAAAGGTGGCGGTGCTGGCCGGACTCAATTTCGCCAACGACCTGCTTGCCGCCCGCGCCCGCGAGAAGGAACTCACCGACAATGTCTCCGACCGCGTGAAGTCGCTGCGCCGCAAGCTCGACGGCGAGCGATTCGACTGAACGGCTGAACACTCCCCCCCGCCCTCGGTTTGGGCTACAATAAGACTCGGTCATCCTCTGCGGTGCTTGACAGCGAAGTCTGCTAATGCCTTGGCCTCTTATTTACGACCTCGGAGAAACAGAACTGCGATGCATGTGCAGGTCTGCCACGAGCGGAAAGCCTAGAGCGCGGGGAGTTTCACCACCTGAACCTTTGGTTCAAGGTCGCCCACTTCGCATCGGCACATGCGGAGGATGCCCAATCCTTCCGACCCCCTGATCCCGACCCGGCTGCGGAAGCAAATGCGCGCGCGCCGCCAGGCGCTCCCGCGCGCGCAGCGTGACGCCGCCGGGGCGGCGTTGTGCCGCCGGCTCACCAGCGACCCCCGCTTCGGCGCCGCGCGCCGGATCGCCGGCTACCTGCCGGTCGGCGGCGAGATCGATCCCCGGGGCGCGCTGGAGCACGCGCTCGATGACTACCGCAGCGCCTGGGTGCCGGTACTCGCCGGCGAGACCCTGCTGTTCGCCGCCTGGGAGCCCGGGGTGGCGCTTCAACCCAACCGGTACGGTATTCCGGAGCCGCCCACGACCGGACAGCGCCTGCTGGAACCGGCGGAACTCGATCTGGTGCTGGCGCCGCTGGTCGCGTTCGACCGCCGCGGAGGGCGCCTGGGGATGGGCGGCGGGTATTACGACCGCGCGTTTGAGTTTATTCTGCAGCGAGCCCCGGGGCCTCGGCCGCTGCTGGTCGGGGTGGCGTATGCGTTTCAGGAGGTACCCGCGCTCGAGTCCAATCCCTGGGACGTGCCGCTGGATGCCGTCGCCACCGACGCCGGGTGGATCGACTTCGAGGAGGGCGGATGAACTACTGGCTGGTCAAGAGCGAACCGGACGTCTTTTCGATCGACGATCTGGCCGCGGCTCCGAAGCGTACCGAGCACTGGGACGGGGTGCGCAACTATCAGGCGCGCAACTTCATGCGCGATCGGATGAAGCGTGGCGACCAGGTCTTTTTCTACCATTCCAACTGCGACACCCCGGGCATCGTCGGGATCGCCGAAGTGGTCCGCGAGGGCTACCCCGACCACACCGCGTTCGATCCGGAGGACAAACACTACGACCCGAAGAGCGACCCCGATAACCCGCGCTGGTTCATGGTCGACGTGCGCTTCAAACGCAAGCTCAAGCGCACGATTACGCTGCGCGAGCTGAAGGCGCGTGACGATCTGGGCGATTTCGCGCTGGTGCGCAGGGGCAACCGGTTGTCGGTGATGCCGGTGGCGCCGGAGCACTGGGACATCATCCGGTCGCTGGAATGAACGCCCGGACATGAACACCGATCAGGACGCACGCAAGCGCGAAGTCGGCGCCGCCGCCGCGGCGATGGTGCGTGAAGGCATGGTGCTCGGCGTGGGCACCGGCTCGACCGTCAACTGCTTCATCGCGGCCCTGGCCGAGCGCGGCATCCGCCCGGAGGCCGCGGTGTCCTCGTCCGAGGCCAGCACCCGGGAACTGGAGGCTATCGGCGTACGCGTCACCGACCTCAACCGCACCGGCACGCTGGAACTGTACGTCGACGGCGCCGACGAGGTCGATGCGCACAAGCGCCTGATCAAGGGTGGCGGCGGCGCGCTGACGCGCGAGAAGATCATCGCCGCGGCCAGCCGCAAGTTCGTCTGCATCGTCGATGAGAGCAAGCTGGTCGACGTGCTCGGCGCGTTTCCGCTGCCGGTCGAGGTGATCCCGATGGCGCGCAGCTACGTCGCCCGACGACTGGTCGCGCTGGGCGGGCAGCCTCAGTACCGCGAGGGGATGGTCACCGACAACGGCAACCAGATCCTGGACGTGCACAACCTGGACCTGACCGACCCAGTGGCGATGGAGGACCGGATCAACGGCCTGGCCGGGGTCGTCACGGTCGGCCTGTTCGCGCGCCGCGGCGCCGACCAGGTGCTGGTGGCGGGGTCGTCGGGGGTCCGCCGCCTGTGAGCCGAAGCGCGGGCGCTAGAGGCTAACGGGAGGACTGCTGCGCGGTCTTCTGGCGGTGGGCCAACTGGCGCACGACGCTGGCCACGCCGCCCAGCAGCGCGTACGCCTTGAATCCCATCTTGCTCAGAATGAAGGCCGCCGAGGCGCTGCGTTCGCCGGTCTCGCAATAGACGACGTAGGGGATCTCCGAGTCCTTGCCGGCCATTTCCTCGCGCAGCCGGTACAGCGGGTGGTTGACGCTGTCCTTCAGCGCCCGCCGCTGGTGTTCTTCCTTCATCCGCACGTCGATGATCTCGCCGCCCAGGTCCCTCAGCGCCGCCGCCTGCCCGGGCGTGATCCACTCCACTACCGGGTGGCGCAGCAGTTCGCCGAAATCGTTGCGCCCCAGGCGCATCAGCGAGCCGGCGGTACGGGCCTTGACGGTCGCGTTGCGGGGTTCGTTGGAGATCAGCGCATCCTCACCGAAGCTGTCGCCCTGCTTCAGCAGCGCGACCACGTTTGCCTGGTCGCCGTCGTTCTTGAGGACCTGAAACTCGCACTGCTTGATGACGAAGAAGTAATCGCTCTCGTCCCCCTCGCTGATGATCTCCTGGCCAGGCATGACCTGGACCGGTTCGAAGCGCTCGAACAT
>JBFJNB010000100.1:0-7827 GCA_041633655.1 Lysobacterales bacterium
GGGCCTGGCTGCGCGCGGGCCGGCTGCTGCTGGAGTTTCGCTCCGATCAACGCCGCCCCGGCTACGCGGGGGCAGCCTGGAGCGCCGCGCCGTTGCCCAACGGCTCGTTTCACCACCAGTACGCCCGGCTGGATTATTTCGGCGAGCGGCGCCCCGCGGAGGCCTCGCTGGAAGCATCCATCGAGATCCCGGTGCTGCCGGGTCAGCGCTGGTCGGAGCTGATCGAAACGCTGCTGGAGCGGCTGGTGCCGGCGTGGCCCGACCGGGGCGTGCTGCTGCTGGTGCGGGGCCGCGAGATCGTCGTCTACCGCGATCCCCACGGCAACCTGACCAGCGTTCCGGCGGCCGAGCTGCCGCCGGCGGTGGAACTCGTCGCGGCCCACGACCAGGAGGATTTCTTGAGCCTCGCTGCCGACGTGCTGGAGCGGTACACGCTCGGTTATGGGGACGCGCGGCAGTTTCTGTTCCAGACCGAGATCGTCGACGGCGGGGTCGGCTACATCCTGGTCGACCTGGACCGGCAGGAGATCATCGCGCTCAGCACCTCTCTGCTGGGCGCGGTCACCGACTCGCTGGGGCTGCTCGGGCTGTCGGTCGAGAGCCTGAACTCGGTGATCGTTCGCAGTCACCTGCTGGCGCTGGCGAAGAACCCGTTCACCGCCGCCTCGCGGCTGATCAACTACGCTGCCGTGACCACCTACAGCCTGGTGGTCCCCCGCGCGCGGGGTCAGTTGAGCACCGACCTGATCCCCGGAGCCGCGCCTCCGATGGACCTCGAGGGCTGGGAGCGGGATCTGGACCAACTGGTCGAGAGCCGGCCGCTGCCCGGCAAGCTCGAGCTGCTGATCGACGGCGAGGCGTTTTTTTCGGACCTGCTGGATGCGATCGGCAGCGCGCGCAAGCGCATCGACATTCGAACCTATATCTTCGATCGCGACGATTACGCGGTCACCGTCGCCGACCTTCTGAAGCGGCGCTCGCGCGAGGTCAAGGTCAAGGTGCTGGTCGACGATCTGGGCACCGTGTTCGCCGGGGCTCTGGCACCGGCGACGCCTCAGCGCCCCGGATTCACGCCGCCGGCGTCGATCATCTCGCACCTGAAGCGCGGCTCGGAGGTCAAGGTTCGTCGCTCGCCCAATCCGTGGTTCACCGCCGATCACACCAAGACCATCGTCATCGACAACGAAATCGCCTACACCGGCGGGATGAACATCGGGCGCGAGTACCGCTACGAATGGCACGACCTGATGGTCCGCCTGGAGGGGCCGATCGTCGCGCAGATCCGGGGCGATTTCGCAAGCGCATGGGCCCACGCCGGTCCCGGCGGCGATCTGGCCTACGGGCTGCGGGGCCTCAGGCAGAAGCGACCGCGCGCCGGCCCCGCGGAGCCCGGGATGATCATGATCCGCCCGCTGTACACCCAGACCGGCCGGCGCGAGATCTGGGACACACAGCGCCACGCGATCCGACGCGCGCAGCAATACATCTACATCCACAACCCGTATCTGTCCGACAACACGATGCTGGACGAGCTGGTCGATGCCCGCGCCCGCGGGGTCGACGTACGCGTGATCCTGCCCGCCGACAACGACTCCGGGATCATGGCCGCCAGCAACGTCGTCACCGCGAACACGCTGCTGGACCACGGCATCCGGGTTTTTGTCTATCCCGGCATGAGCCACGTCAAGGCCGCGATCTACGACGGCTGGGTGTGCCTGGGCACGGCCAACTTCGACAAGCTCAGCTTCTTCGTCAACCAGGAGTTCAACATCGCGTTTTCCGACCCGGACGCGGCGGGCGAGGTCAGGGAACGGCTGTTCGAGCGCGATTTCGCCGTGTCGCGCGAGCTCGACGAGACGATCCGCGCCAGCTGGTCGGATTACCTATACGAGTTCGTCGCCAATCAACTCTAGCCGTGGCCGCCGCGGTCAGCGTCGCGGCAGTCGCGCTCAGCACGAGGTTCATCAGAGTGCCCGCCGCGGCGGCACCAGCGTGTTGCCCAGCAGCAGACCGCCGACCAGCGAGGCCAGCACCACCACCACCGACAGTGCTGCCTCCAGGCCCTGCTCCAGGTTGTGCGAGAACAGCAGGGTCAGCGCGCGGTAGCCGAGGCTGCCCGGGACCAGCAGGATGATGCCGGGCAGCCGCATCAGCGTGGCCGGGCGGTTGGCCGCGCGGGCGTAGGCGTTGCTCGCCGCGGCCACCACCAGGGCGGCCAGAAACACCCCGACGTCCGGTCCGAACGCGTCGCCGGCGAAGTGGTTGGTGGTGTAGGCCAGCAGCGCGGCGAACACCACCACCGGGTAGTCGCGCGGCCGGGCGTCGAACAGCACCGCGAACCCGAACCCGGACAGGACCACCACGAGCCACTCGAACCAGCCGGGCGGGGGCGCCCCGGGCACGCTCTGGCCGTAACCCAGCGCCTGCATGATCTGGGTTGCCAGCATGACCCCCAGCGCCAGCTTCACCAGCACCACGACCGCGCCGGCGAAACGCGCGGTGCCGGACGCCAGATGGCGGGTGGAAAGCTCGGTGATCGCCACGGTCAGGTCCAGACCCGGCATCAACACGATCAATGCGCCGATCACGATCAGCGGCACCTGGGAGGCGCCGACCAGCGGCGCCAGCAGATAGGCCAGCGCGGTGGCCAGGAACGCCGCGATCGGCTCGAAGCTGCCCAGGTTGTAGAGCCCGGTGGCCAACCGCAGGCTCAAGGCGCCGATCACTATCCCGAGCGCCGCGGCGAGCCCCAGATCCGCCCAGGCGCCACCCAGCAGCGTGGTCACCGCGGCGCCGACCAGGCCCCAGGCCGCGAGCTGCACCGGCACCGGCATCGCCGGGGGGGCGCGCGGGATTTCCTGCAGCCGCCGGATGCCCTCTTGCGGGCTCATCGCACCGACCGAGACCGCGGCGGCGACCGCGTCGGCGGCGCACAGCCGACCGAGGTCGATCGTCCCGGGATTCAGCCGCATCATCTGCGACGGGACCGCGGCCAGGCTGTCGTCGGCGCCCGGCTCGCGAAACGTGAGGAACGCGCTGGTCGGGGTCGAGAACACCTCGCACTCCAGCCCGACCCGGGAAGCGACCGCCTTGACCGCGCCCTCGAGCCGGTGCGCGCCGGCGCCGTATTCGTGCAGCCGGCGCGCGAGCAGTTTCACGAATTGCGCCTGGGGGGTGATCATCGCAGCACTCAAAGGCCGCGGAGTATGAACGAGCCCTCGATCCGGCTCAAGGGCATAATGGACCTGTGAGTCAGACGATGCGCGCGATGGTGCTGTCCGGCCCCGGCCGGCCGCTGGAGCTTCAATCACGGCCGCGGCCCGAGCCGAGCCGGGATCAGGTCCTGCTCGAAGTCGAAGCCTGCGGCGTGTGCCGCACCGACCTCCACCTGCTCGACGGCGAACTGCCCGACATCCCCTACCCGATCGTCCCGGGCCACCAGATCGTGGCCCGGGTGGTCGTGCCCGCCGGCTCGCTGAGCGCCGGCCAGCGGGTCGGCGTCCCGTGGCTCGGCTGGACCTGCGGCGCGTGCCGCTTCTGCGGGGACGAGCAGGAAAACCTGTGCGATGAAGCGCGTTTCACCGGTTATCAGCTCGACGGGGGCTTCGCCGAGTTCGCGCTGGCCGACCCGCGCTACTGCCTGCCGCTTCCGGACGACGCATCCGCCGAGCGCCTGGCGCCGCTCCTGTGCGCCGGCCTGATCGGCTACCGCAGCCTGCGCCTGGCGGGCGCCGGGGTCCGCCACCTCGGCATTTTCGGCTTCGGCGCGGCCGGTCACCTCGTCGCCCCGGCGGCGATCCATTTGGGCATGAGGGTCTACGCGTTCACCCGCCCCGGCGACGAGGTCGGGCAGGCCTTCGCCCGGGACCTCGGCTGCGTCTGGGCCGGCGGCTCGGACGAGCCCCCCCCGCGGGAGCTGGACGCGGCGCTGATCTTCGCCCCGGTCGGCGCGCTGGTTCCCGCCGCGCTCAAGCTCGTGCGCAAGGGCGGGCGGGTCGTCTGCGGCGGCATCCACATGAGCGACATTCCCGCGTTTCCGTATCAGATCCTGTGGGGCGAGCGTCAACTGTCCTCGGTCGCCAACCTGACCCGCCGCGACGGTGTCGAGTTCCTGCAACTGGCGCGCGCCGCTGCCATCGAGCCCGCGGTCACGACCTACCCGCTTGAGCGCGCCAACGAGGCGCTCGAAGACCTGCGCCACGGCCGGTTCGAGGGCGCCGCGGTGCTGCTTCCCCAGGTTGCGCCGATCGACAATCGAAGCCGATTGTGATTTGCTCCGGCCGATGGCGAGGATACTGGTCTTCCAACACGTCGCGGCCGAGCCGCTGGGCACGCTGGATGCGATCATCCGCGCGCGCGGTCACCGGATCCGTTTCGTCAACTTCAACCGCGACCCCCAGGCGCGCCCGAACATCGAGCGCTACGACGGCCTGATCGTGCTCGGTGGCGGGATGAACGTCGGCGACGAGGCGCGCTTCCCGCACCTGCGCACCGAGTTGGCCGCGATCGAACAGGCGATTGCGCTGGACAAGCCGGTCCTCGGGATCTGCCTGGGCGCCCAATTGCTGGCCCGGGTGCTCGGCGCGCCCGTGTACCGCCATCACACCTCCGAGATCGGATGGTATTCGCTGGCGCCGACCCCGGCGGCTGCGCGCGATCCGGTTCTCAAACCGCTGTCGGGCCCGCGGCCGGTGTTCCAGTGGCATTCGTACACGTTCGACCTGCCGCGCGACGCGGTGCTGCTGGCGACCGGCGCCGATTGCCCGATGCAGGCGTTCCGTTACGGCGAATCTGCCTACGGATTTCAGTTTCACCTGGAGATGGACGAGCCGCTGATCCGGCGCTGGCTGTCGGAACCCTCCTACCTGGCCGACCTCGAGGCCTGCGGAACGCCGCAAAATCCGGACTGCATCGCGGCGGAAACCGCGGCTCACATCGAGGGTCTAAAGACGCTCGCCGATCAGGTGTTCAACCGGCTGCTGGACCGGATCGGCGCGATGCGGCCGCGCCGGTCGCTGCCTTCGCGCTGACGGCTCGAGGAGAAGGGATGATGCTGAACCGAATCGTCGACGGGCGCACCGACCTGGTGTTCGACTACCTCAGCGCCGGCCATCCGGCGACCGCAACCGACGACGCCGGCGTGTCGCTGCTCGAGTGGTGCGCTTACTACGGCGACGTCAGCGCGATCAAATTCCTGCTTTCGCAGGGCGCGGCGCTGGAAGCGCTGGGCGTCAACCTGGACCTCAATGGTGCCTGCTTCCACGGCCACTGGCGCCTGTGCCAGTTCCTGCTCGAATCCGGCGCCGATGCGAATCATCCGCTCTCCGACACCGGCGAGACCCCGCTGCATGCGGCGCTGACCAAGGCCAACCGGCCGGCCGCCCGGCACGTCGTGCGGGTGCTTCTCGCGCACGGCGCGAACCCGGATCGGCGCACCCACGACGGCGCCGCGACCGGGGCGTTCATGCGCGCCGCGCGCACCCGCGGCGAGACTCCGCTGCACCGGGCCGCGGCTTTCAGCGACGAAAAAACCATTGCGCTGCTGCTCGATGCCGGCGCCGCACGCGGGGCGACGGACGCCCACGGCGACACGCCGCTCGCGTGGGCGAGCTGGCATCTGCGGCCGGGCTCGATCCTGAAGCTGCTCGGCCACGGCGAGCACGCGCTGTCGGACGCGCACGTGGAGCGGATGCGCTCCGACCACGGATTCGGGGCCCACGACGGCCTCGAACTGGCGCTGCTGGGCGAGCCGCACTGCTGATGGTTGCAACGACCGCCCGGCTTGCGTTGCTCGCGCTGCACCTGGTGCCGGCGGCGATCGGCGTGCGCTACGGCGCCCACCCGGTGTGGCTGCCGACCAGCCTGCTGCTGGGCCTTTTGCTGCTGGCGAGCCTGGACGCGACCGGCGCGCGCTCCGGACGGGCCGCGATTGCGCTCGCCTCCGGCGTCCTGGCCGCGGTCGGGGTGCTGCTGGCGGTGTCCTTCTACCTGCAGGGCGAGGCGTTCAACGACCGCTTTTTCTTCCATTTCGACCCCGGTTCGCTGCGCATCGGGCTGACCGAGTTCCGCGTCCAGACCCTGGGCGCGCTGCTGCTGGTCGCGCTCGCAGTCGCGCTGCCGGTGGTGCTCCGGCGCGGCCGCCGGCCCCGGCGCGCACCGCTGCTGCTGGCCGGTGCCTGGCTGGTCGGCCTGGCATTGCACTATCCGGTCTACGCGTTCATTCGGTACGTGGTCGAGGCGCCGCCGGTCTCGGTCACCGCCCCGCCCGCCCGTCCGGTCGCCGCGACCGAACCGGCGGCGGAGACCGCCGCGGCGGCGGCGCCGAAGAACCTGATCCTGATCTACGCCGAGTCGCTGGAGCGCACCTATATGGACCCGGCGTTCGGCAACCTGCTGCCCGAGATCTCCGCGCTCGCCGCCGGCGCGCTGGAGTTCACCAACATGGTCCAGTTCCCCGGCACCGGCTGGACCATCAGCGGCATCGTCGCCAGCCAGTGTGGCTTTCCGGTCAGGCAATCGACCCTGCTTTCGTCCAACAGCATCCTGGCCTCGGCCGAGCGCCCGTTCGCCGAGCAGCGCTGCCTGGCCGACGTGCTGGCCGAGCGCGGCTACCGCAACGTGTTCCTGGGCGGGGCGCCGCTGTGGTTCGGCGGCAAGGGCAAGTTTCTGGCCGCGCACGGCTACCACGAAGTCTACGGGCGCGACGAACTGACGCCGCTGCTGGACGACCCCGATTACCTCAGCGGCTGGGGGCTGTTCGACGACAGCCTGCTCGCGATCGGGTTGGATCGGATCCGGGAGTTGGAACGCGGGCCCGAGCCTTACCTGTTGACCCTGCTGACCGTCGACACCCACCATCCGAACGGGCACCCGTCGCGCAGCTGCCGCCCACTGGCCGGCGTCGATGACCCGATCAGCCACGCGATCCGATGCAGCGATCAATTGATCTCCAACTTCATCCGCGAGGCCCAGGCGCTGGTGGACCCGGAGCGGACGGTGATCGTGCTGTTCTCCGACCACCTGGCAATGCGCAACACGCTGTTCGACAAGCTCAAGGCCTTCGGCGCGGCGCGGCGGCTGCTGTTCCTGCTGTTCGGGGCCGGGCTGGGCGGCGTGATCGAGGCCGAGGGCAACCACTTCGACGTCGCCCCGACCCTGCTGGCCGCCGCCGGCATCGACGGGATCGAGACCCTGAACCTGGGCGTCAATCTGCTGGACGCGGGCGCCGCCCCGAGGGACGGGCTGGATCGGGCCGCGATCGCGGCGGTCGCGCCGCCGGTGTTTCCTCCCGGCACCAACGTGCGCGCCAGCGGCGCGGTGCTCGACCCGGACGATCTGTCGATCCGGGTCGGCGCGGCGACCGTGCGCGCCAACGCCGAGGGAGACGAGTTCACCGACGGCCTGTTCCTGGCCGTGTTCGGCGACGACGGCGACCTGGTCGACACGGTGTACTCGGGCAATTTCGCCAAGGTGCTCGACGAATTGACCGACCGAGTCGTGATCGGGTTCTCGCGCTTCGCCGATGCCCCCGACGAGGTTTCGTATTTCTACGGCCGCCTGACCGAGCGGGGCGAGAACGTGGTGGTGGCCCCGCTCGAGGGCCGCGTCCGGCTCGATCCATCCGCGTTCGCCACCGCTTACGCGCAGAGGAGTACCGGCGGTGAAGGTTGACCGGCCACGGGCGGGGCTGCTGGTGCTGCTCGCGCTGATCGGCGGCTGCGCCGCCGGCCCGGCGACGGTGACACCCGGCCCGGCCCCGATGGCCCAGGACGGTCGCCTGCTGCCGGGGCGCATCGCTCACGCTGGCGGCGCGGTCGCCGGCAAGAC
>JBFJNB010000101.1:0-7800 GCA_041633655.1 Lysobacterales bacterium
CGACCTCGGCGGCAACGGCGAGGGCGCTCTGCTCGCCGACGCGGAAGACCTGCACCAGCGCCGCCGGCCGGCCGTTGAAGCGCGACCACTGGTCGGTGTCGGCGAAGCCGTCCACCACGGTGGCCACGTCGCCGATGGTCAGCCGGCTGCCGTCGGCGAGGCTGCGCAGGGGCAGCCGCTCGAAGTCGGGCCCGTGGTAGACCTGCCCCTCGGTGCGCAGCAGGATCTCCCCGCCCTCGGTGGTGAGCTTGCCGCCGGGCAGGTCGAGCGCCGAGCGGCGGACCGCCTGCGCCACCTCGTCGAAGGTCAGGTCGTAGCGCTCGAGGGAGAATTCCGACACCTCGATCGATATCTCGTACGGGCGGCCACCGAGTACCTCGGCCCGGGTCACCTCCGGTAGCGCCACGATCTCGTCGCGAATGACCTTGCTGAATTCCTTGAGGGTGCGTTCGTCGACGTCGCCATAGACCGACACCCACATCACGGGCTGCTCGAACTGGGCCCGGGAGATGACCGGGTTCTCGGTCTCCTCGGGAAAGGTCGAGATCGAGTCGACCCGGATCTTGATCGTGTCCATGACCTCGGGCACGTCGTAGTCGGGGTTGACCTCCACCGACACGTTGCCGACGCCCTCGCGCGCGGTGCAGGTGATCTCCTCGACCCCTTCCAGGTCCTGGATCGCCTCCTCGATCTTGACGCACACGCCCTCCTCGACCTCCTCGGGCGCCGCGCCCAGGTACGGCACCGAGACGTCGACGTAGTTGATTTCGACCCGCGGCTGGATCTCCTTTTTGATCGTGAACGCGGTGAACAGCCCGCCGGCCAGCAGCACCGCCATCAGCAGATTCGCCGCGACCGCGTTTTCGGCAAACCAGGCGATGATCGCGTGGTACCAGTTCAGGCGGTTCATCTTTCGGCGTCCCCGGCGCGTGCGATCGGCTCGCCGTCTCCTTCGCCGGCGCCTTCGGGCGGTCCGGCGACGGTGTCCTCGTCACCGATGCGCAGGCGGGCGCCCGGGATCGGGATGTCGATCGACGTCGTGACGACCCGCTCCCCGGGCTCGAGGCCGGAACCGATATAGGCAAATTCATGGTCCGCGCGCAGCGCCTCGACCCGCCGGATCTGGAGGCGGTCGTCGGCATCGGCGACCAGCACCCGGTTCTCGGCTTTCAGCGCGTGGCGCGGCAGCACGATCAGGTCGTCCTGCCAGTGGCCGGTGATTTCGGCCTTGACGAACGTGCCCAGAGGCAACGGCGGCGATTCCGATTCGGCATAGATCCGGTAGGGGTCGCGGATCTGCGCGACCGCGTGCACGACCCGGGTCTTTTCGTCCACGACCCCCTCGGTGCGCACGATTTCGGCGTTCCACGTGAGCACGCGACCGCCGACCTCGCCGCTCAGGACCACCGCCGGGCGCGCGCCGGCGTCGGTAGCCGCCGGAAATCCGGGCAGCGACAGGAACTCGAGATCGGCACTTGCCAACGGCAACCGGACCTCGGCCACGTCCACCGCGTAGGTCTCGCCCAACTGGGTGCCCGGGGCCGCGTATTGCCCCAGGTCGGCCATCTTGGACTTGACCAGCGCATCGTACGGAACGCCGATCACGGTGCGCTCGAGGTCGCGCCGGGCCTTGTCCAGGTCGGCCTCGGCGGCCTTGACCCCGGCCTCGGCCTCGGCCAGTTGCGGCTTGCGCAACACCAGGTCCGGGGCGACCGTACCGCGCCGGCTGTCCAGTTTCTCCCAGTCCTTGACCGCCTGCTCAGCGCGCGCGCGCTCCTGCGCCAGTTGTGCCCGGCGCGTGGCGAGCCCCGCCTCGGCGCGCTTGACCGCGACCTCGTAGTCGCTCGGGTCGATGCGCAGAAGCGGCTTTCCCCGGGTCACGAAACCGCCGGCGACGAAATCCGGGGCAACCCATTCGATCTTGCCTGCCACCTCGGCCACCACCACGGTGCGCGTGCGCGGCTGTACCATGCCCTGCGAGGTCACCGTGAAATGCAGCGAGCGGACCTCGACCGGGACCACCTCGACCGTCAGCGCGGTCTCTTCCGGCGCTTTCTTTTCCGCCGGCGGGCGCATACCGCTCATGACCGCGAGCCCCACGACGGCGCCCGCGACGATCACGATCGGCAGAACGATTTTTGCGGTCTTTCCCATGGCTCCTTCCTCGCGGACGCGCACCAACCTGGAACGGGCGCGCGTGACCGCATTCCCATGTTCGTACTGCCCTCAGCGTTGATTTCCACCCCGCGCCGGTGGAAAGATGACCCGCACCGCTCATTATCGCAGGTGCGCGACGAGGCGTCATAGGCCGAAAGGTGGGGCATGTTGATCCTGGGGCAATGCCATTGCGGCAATCTCCGCTTCCGCCTGGAGACCGAGCGGCCGCTGGCGGTACGTGAGTGTCAGTGCCGCTTCTGCCGCGCCCACGGCGCCGCCTGCGCGTCCGACCCGGCTGGACGCGCGTGGATCGAGATCGGCGACGAACGCTGGCTGTCCCGCTACCGGTTCGCCCGGCGAACCGCTGACTTTCTGGTCTGCCGCCGCTGCGGCGGCTACCTGGGTGCGCTGCTGGAGACCACGGCCGGGGCGTTCGCGACCTTGAACCTGAGAAACGCGGCCGACTTTGAGCTGCCCCCCGTGGAACCGGTCGACTACGACGGGGAATCGACCGAGGATCGGGTCCGACGTCGGGCGGTGGGGTGGACCCCGACGGCGCTCACCCCGGGATGGCGATGAACGACGCCTCGGCCAGCTTTCGCTTCTACGAGGAACTGAACGACTTCCTGCCCGCCGCGCGCCGCAAGCGCGCGTTCGACTATCGCTTCGCCGGGACCCCCGCGGTCAAGGACGCAATCGAGGCGATCGGGGTGCCGCACACCGAGGTCGACCTGATCCTGATCGACGGGGAGTCGTCGGGTTTCGATCGCCTGCTCAAGGGGGGCGAACGGGTCGCGGTGTACCCGGTTTTCGAGCGTTTCGACGTCGCCGGCGTGCAGCGCCTGCGCCCGCGGCCGCTGCGGGCAACCGGCTTCGTGCTCGATGTCCACCTCGGCGCGTTGGCTCGTCGCCTGCGGCTGCTCGGCCTCGACGCGCTCTACCGAAACGACTACGACGACCACGAGATCGTGCGCATCTCGGTGACCGAAAAGCGCACCGTGCTGACCTGCGACAAGGGCCTGCTGAAGCACGCCGCGGTCGCTCGCGGCCACTGGGTGCGCGCGCGCGAACCGGACGCCCAGGCACTCGAGGTGATCCGAGCGTTCGACCTCCAGCGCGGGCTCGAGCCGTTCAGCCGCTGCCTCGAATGCAACGGCGCGCTGCGAGCGGTCGCACCCGCGGCGGTCGCGGCCCGGGTACCGGACCAGATAAGCGAGCAGTTCGAGAACTTTCGCGAATGCCCCGACTGTGATCGCGTGTACTGGCCTGGCAGCCACTACGATCGCCTCAGGCGCCGGGTGGCGGCCCTGCTCCGGAGCTAACCCGCCGGTGGCACGAGTTTCTCTGAACATTTGTCAAATCACCGTGCCCGGGGGCCAACCCGCTTTACAGCTCGGAATTCTGAAGCCCGCCTCGTTCCTGCGCCTGGTCGAGGACAGCCCGCTGCTGGAGATCATCAACCAGCGGGTGCTCGAGCTGGCGCTCCGCGACGCGGCGCGCTGGCGTGAAGCCGGGGTCGTGGCCGGAATCGCGATCAACATCCCGGCCCGCTCGATCAGCGATCTGGGCCTGCCGGAGCGGGTCCGGGACGCCGTCGAGGCGCACCGACTCGATCCCGCCACGGTCACGGTGGAGATCACCGAGACCACGTTCACCGACGAGATGCTCGGAGCGCTGGAAGTGCTGGCGCGTCTGCGCCTGATGGGACTCAGGCTTTCGATCGACGACTTCGGCACCGGCTATTCCACGGAGGCGCGACTGAAGCGGATGCCGTTCACCGAATTGAAGATCGACCGTGGGATCGTGACCGGCCTGGGCGAGAACCCAACCCACCGCGAGCACTTCGAAAAATGCATCGCGCTGGCCAGTCGCCTGGGCCTCGCGACGGTCGCCGAGGGCGTCGAAACCGACGCCCAGTTGGACTGGGCCCGTCGCCTCGGCGCCGAGCAGGCCCAGCGGTATCTGATCGGCGAGCCGATGCCCGCCGCCAAGGTGCCCGGCTGGCTGGCCACGCGGTGCTGATCACGACGTTTGGGATGCAACCTGAGGAAGGGAAGGCACATCCGTGTGCCGAGCCCCCGCCGCCGGGACGGCGGGAGCGGTCCAACTAACCTGCGTTCGGCTCGACCGGGCGCTCGACCCAAAGACTGCTCGGCTGGGTAATCAGGCGCCGCTGGCGCGGCACGATTTCGACGCCGCCGCCCGGGCCGACCGACCGCACCTGGCCGGTGAGCGGGGCGCTCAGTCGGAAGCACGCGGTACCGATCAGAAACTCCGGCAGGCGCTCGAACCCGCCCGCGGAGCGCATCGCCTCCAGCGCCGCCTTGGAGCGGCACGCTACGCTGCCCTCCTCCAGCACGAGGCGATCACCGGGATAGGCCGCGGAGGCGGCGATAAGGGCCAGGCTCATCAGGGTGACGGTCATCTCAACTCCTCGAATTCGTTGGCCGACGGGCGCGCCGCCGGATCGAAAGCGAGGTTACGGCCGCCGCCGCCGACGCGCCAACGGCGCCGACAGTTGTTGACAATGCGCCGTTTCCGGCCGGCTCGGTCCTGAAAAAAAACGGGCCGAGGCCCGTTTTCTTTTTTGGTCCCGGCGAGACGGGGACCTACTGGATCGCCTTCATACTGAGGCGGATTCGCCCCTGCTTGTCGACGTCCAAAACCTTGACCTTGATCAGGTCGCCCTCGGAGAGCTTGTCGGAGACCCGCTCGACCCGCTCGTTGGAGATCTGCGAGACGTGCACCAGGCCGTCCTTGCCGGGGGCGATGGTGACGAACGCGCCGAAATCCATGATCCGGGCGACCCTTCCTTCGTAGATCTGGCCCGGCTCGATGTCGGCGGTGATCTGCTCGATCCGGCGGCGTGCCTCGTCGGCGGCCTCCTTGTTGACCGACGCGATCGTGATCACGCCGTCGTCGGCGATGTCGATCGTGGTGCCGGTTTCCTCGGTGATCGCGCGGATCGTGACCCCGCCCTTGCCGATCACGTCGCGGATCTTGTCCGGGTGGACCTTCATCGTCATCAGCCGCGGAGCGTATTCGGACATCTCTTTGCGCGGCTCGGAGATGACCTTGGCCATCTCGTCGAGGATGTGCAGGCGGCCCTCGCGCGCCTGGTCCAGCGCGGTCTGCATGATCTCACGGGTGATCCCGTCGATCTTGATGTCCATCTGCAGCGCGGTGACCCCCTCGCGGGTGCCGGCGACCTTGAAGTCCATGTCGCCCAAGTGGTCTTCGTCGCCGAGGATGTCGCTCAAGACCGCGAACCGGTCGGCGTCCTTGACCAAGCCCATCGCGATCCCTGCCACCGGATGCTTCACCGGCACGCCGGCGTCCATCAGCGCCAGCGACGTGCCGCAGACGCTGGCCATCGAGCTCGAGCCGTTGGACTCGGTGATCTCCGAGACGACCCGGATCACGTATGGAAACTCGTCGTCCTTCGGCATCACCGCCTGGACCCCGCGCTTGGCGAGCTTGCCGTGGCCGATCTCGCGCCGCTTGGGGCTGCCCATGAAGCCTGCCTCGCCGACGCAGTAGGGCGGGAAGTTATAGTGCAGCATGAACGGCTCTTTGCGCTCGCCCTCGATCGCGTCGATCAACTGCGCGTCGCGGCCGGTGCCCAGCGTCGCGGCGACCATCGCCTGGGTCTCGCCGCGGGTGAACAGCGCCGATCCGTGGGCGCGCGGCAGCACTCCTACGCGCACCGCGATCGGGCGCACCGTGTTGGTCTGACGACCGTCGATGCGCGGCTTGCCCTCGAGCACGCGCCCGCGCACGATGTCTTTCTCGAGCTCCGAGAACGCGGCTTTGACGTCATCGGGATTTGGGCCTTCAGCGCCTTCAGCGGCTGCCAGCGCCTCGACCACCTCGGCCTTCAGGGCCTCGACGGCGTCGCGGCGCTCCAGCTTGTCGGCCACCTTGTAGGCCTCGCGCAGGCGCGCGTCGGCGAGCTCGGCGACCCGGGCATCGATCGCCGGATCGCGCACCGGTGGCTCCCAGGACCAGGTCTGGACCCCGAGCTCGGCAACCAGGTCGTCGATCGCCGAGATCACCGTCTGCATCTGCTCGTGGCCGTACATCACCGCGCCGAGCATGACTTCCTCGGACAGCAGGTCGGCTTCGGACTCGACCATCAGCACCGCGCCGCGGGTACCAGCGACCACCAGGTTCAGCTTTGATTCCGACAACTGGCTCAGGCTGGGGTTGAGTACGTATTCGCCGTTGATGTGGCCGACCCGCGCGGCGCCGATCGGACCCTTGAACGGAATCCCGGAGATGCTCAACGCCGCCGACGCGCCGATCATGGCCGGGATGTCGGGGTCGACTTCGGGGTTCAGCGACATCACGGTCGCAACGACCTGGACCTCGTTCATGTAGCCCTTCGGAAACAGCGGCCGGATCGGCCGGTCGATCAGCCGCGAGGTCAGCGTCTCCTTTTCGCTCGGACGCCCTTCCCGCTTAAAAAAACCGCCGGGAATGCGACCGGCGGCGTAGGTTTTCTCTTGGTAGTTGACCGTTAGTGGGAAAAACGGGCGTTGCTGCCCGGCGCCCTTCTCCCCCACCGCAGTGACCAGCACGGCGGTGTCGTCGATCGCGACCATCACCGCGCCGTCGGCCTGGCGCGCTATCTCCCCCGTCTCGATGACGACCTGGCGGCCGCCGTAACTGAAGCTCTTGGTGATCTTCGCCACTTTTGATTCCCTTTTTTGTTTCGGCTCAGCGACGCAGACCCAAGCGCTCGATCAGCGACTTGTAGCGCCCCACGTCCTTGTTCTTGATGTATCCCAACAGCTTGCGGCGCTGGTTGACCATCTTCAGCAGCCCGCGGCGGGAGTGATGGTCTTTCTTGTGCGTTGCAAAATGATGGCTCAGGTGGTCGATGCGCGCCGACAGAAGCGCCACCTGGACCTCCGGGGATCCGGTGTCGCCGGGCTGACGCTGGTACTCTTCGACCACCTTGCTGACTTGTTCGGCTGATAAAGACATTTGTTTTTCAACTTGTTAGCGAGCCTTTCGCCGACCGGCATCAACGGCTCGGCAGGCGTCGACTCTGCGACTAAGGACCGCGTATTTTAGCGTCACGAAGTCCCACTCACAACCACCAGGCGCACCGGCGCGAGCGAGCCGTCGGGCCGAGCCTCGCCGAGGCCCAGAAAGCGCCCGCCGGCGAGGTAAAGCCGCACCCGGCCCGGCTGGCTGCCGGTGAACGGCACCGGCTGGCCGTGGCCGATCCGGCGTGCCGCTTCTTGGTCCAGCTCCAGCGCCGGCAGCCCTTGTAGCCCCGCGTCGACGCCCAGCAGCAGTCGATCCAAGGCCGCCGGGTCTTCGATTCGTTCGAGCTCGTCCAGGGTGTGCATCGCGCCCTCGCCAAACGGGCCGACCCGGGTCCGGCGCAGCGCGACCGTGTGCCCGAGCGTGCCCAGCGCCGCGGCCAGGTCTTCGACCAGCGTGCGCACGTAGGTGCCCTTGGAGCAGACCACCTCGAACTCGAAGCCGTTTTCGCCCAGCTCGATGAGCGCGAGTTCGTGGATCGTGACCCGGCGCGGCTTTCGTTCGACCTCGCGCCCCTCGCGCGCCAGCTGGTAGAGCCGCCGGCCGCGGTGCTTCAGCGCCGAGTACATCGGCGGGACCTGCTCGATC
>JBFJNB010000102.1:0-7774 GCA_041633655.1 Lysobacterales bacterium
CCCGTCGCGTGCTGCGCGACGGTGGACGGGTCGTCTGCGCCGTCTTCTCGGGACCGGAGCATAACCCGTGGGCGGCCCTTCCCGGACGGGTTCTCATCGAGCGAGGCCACATGCCGCCACCGGGAGCTGGCGCGCCGGGAATCCTCGCGCTCAGTGACCGCGGCCGCCTGGGCGAGCTGTTCCGCGCGGCGGGCTTCGGTGAGCCCAGATTCGAGACCGTCGACTTCACCGTTGAAGCCAGGGATTTCGATGACTACTGGGAACTCCTGACTCGCGCCGCCGGCGCGATTGCGATGGTGTTGGGACGCCTGGATACCGAGGAGCGCATCCTGGTTCGAGACCGGATCGCCAGTGCCATAGACCCATTCAGCAGAGACGAGCAGCTCGAGATACCGGCGCAGTCTCTGGTGGTCTCGGCGTCGTGACGAAGCCGATGGCGCCGCGGTCCGCCGACAATTCCGACAACGCATCCAAGATGCGCTCTAAAGGAGCTTCTCGGCCTTGAGCCAGGCGACGGTGTCGGCGACCAGGGTCTTTAGCGGCGTTTCGCGGTAGCCGAGTTCGGCGCTGGCCTTGGCGCTGGAGCAGGTCTCGTCGGCGCAGACGATCGCGGCGGCTTCCGGGGTGATGTCGGGCTCCCTGCCGGTCAGCATCGACAACGCCTGCTTGAGCCAGCCCATCGCCTTCAATACCGCGGCGGGCACCGGCCGCGCGTGCACCTCGACCCCGAGTTCCGCGGCGATCAGCCCGACCAGGGTCGCGAAATCGGCGTGCTCGCCGCCGAGCAGGTAGTTCTCGCCGCGGCGCCCCGCGGTCGCGGCCTCGACGTGGGCGCGCGCGACCTCGCGCACGTCGGCGAACGAGCCGCTGCCGGGGGGGATCCCGGGGAGCTTATCGGCCGCGGTCATCCGGATCAGCCGAATCCAGTTCTGCTTGTCCCACGGGCCCATCACGTGGGCCGGGTTCAGGATCACCGCGTCCAGCCCGTCGTCGGCGGCTTCGCGGACCCGGGTCTCGGCCTCGGCCTTGGTGCGGCAGTAGTTGATCCAGTAGGCTTCCCGGTCCCACGGCGTATCCTCGGTGATGGGCTGGTCGTGGAAGCCGTAGACCGCGATGCTGGAGGTGTGCAGGAAGCGCTGCACGCCGGCCGCGCGCGCGGCGGCCAGCGCGTTCTCGGTGCCGCCGACGTTGACCCGGGTCTGCTGGTCGCGCCGGCGCCGCCAGACGCTGGTGTCGGCGGCGACGTGATAAAGCGCGTCGAACGGCTCGTCGCAGGCGGCGCGGAACGCCCCGGCGTCGGTGACGTCGCCGAAGCGGTGCTCGACCTCGAGTCCCTCGAGCTTGCCCGGGGCGGAGCCCTCGCGCCGGAACACCCGTACCCGCCAGCCGCGCTCGACCAACTGGCAGACCAGGTGCTGGCCGATGAATCCGGTGGCACCGGTGACGAATGCGGTGGGCATGCTCGCTCTCCCCTCGATGATGCGAATGCTAACCTATTCGCGAGAAGGGACACCAGATCTTGCATCAAGCCCACAAGTCAGAATCGGGACGACTGCTGAGCCTGGCGTGGCCGCTGATCATCGGCCAGGCCAGCAACGTCGGCATGTCGTTCGTCGACACCGTGATGGCGGGCCGGCTGTCGGCGCTGGACTTGGCCGGCGTGGCCATCGGCAGCGTATTCTGGAACAGCCTGATGCTGTTCTTGGTCGGCGTGCTGCTGACGGTGCCGGCGTTCATCTCCAACTACGACGGCGCCGGGCGGCGTTCCGAGATGGCCTCGTTCGTGCGCCAGGCCGCCTGGGTGGCGCTCGGGCTTTCCGCGGTGCTCATCGTGCTGGTACTGCAGGCGCGCCCGGTGCTGAGCGCGGTCGGCGTCGAGGGCGAGGTGATCCCGCAGGCCGGCGGCTACCTCGACGGGATCGTCTGGGGCGCGCCGGCGATGGCGTCCTACCTGGTGCTGCGGATGCTGTGCGACGGCCTCGGGCGGCCGCGACCGACGATGTACATCGGGATCCTCGGGATGGCGCTGAACGTCCCGGCCGACTACGTGCTGATGTACGGCAAGCTCGGCTTCCCCGCGCTCGGCGCGCACGGCTGCGGGCTCGCCACCGCGGTGGTCTGGTGGACCCAGTTGCTGGTGATCCTGGTCTACCTGAACCGGGCCCGGGCCTATCGCTTTCTGGAGCTTTTTTCACGCTGGGAGCTGCCGCGGGCGGCGCCGATCAAGGAGATCCTGACCATCGGGATTCCGATCGGGACCGCGATCTTCGTCGAATCGAGCCTGTTCATGGTGGCCACCCTGCTGATGGGATCGCTCGGGGCGACCGCGGTGGCCGGCCACCAGATCGCGCTGAACTTCTCCGCGCTGATGTTCATGGTGCCGCTGGGGATCTCGCTGGCGATCACGGTCCGGGTTGGCAACGCCGCCGGCCGCGACGACCGCCCGCAGGTCCGGTTCCGGGGACAGGTCGGGCTCGGCATCGTGCTCGCGACCCAGTCGATCTCGGCCGCGCTGATCTTTCTGTTTCCGGCCGCGATCGCGGGTCTGTACACCGCCGATGGGGCGGTGATCGAGACCGCGGTGGCGCTGCTTCTGTTCGCGGCGATTTTTCAGGTGCCCGACGGGGTGCAGATCGCGGCCGCTTCGGCGCTACGCGGGATCAAGGATACCCGGATTCCGCTGCTGCTGATGATCTTCGCCTACTGGGTGATCGGGATTCCGCTGAGCTACTGGCTCGGGATCCAACTCGGGCGCCAGGGCGAGGGCATCTGGATCGGGATGATCGCCGGGCTGACGGTCGCCGCCGTGCTGTTGTCGCGGCGTTTCTTCCGCCTCACGCGCTAGTAATACGCTACTGGCGGGCGTACTGAGTGCGTCCGGCCGCCCCGCGGCTTGTGTCGGCTCGGGGCGGGGGACAATATGCACCCATGTTGCACGTGGTGCTGATGGTTACCGGTCTGCTGTTCGGCCTGGCCATGGGTGGCGACCACTGGCTGTGGGGGATCGGGATCGGCTTTCTGCTGGCCGAGGCGGTCAACAACCGCCGCCGGCTCGGGAACCTGGAGCGGGAACTGGCCGGCCGGCGGGAGGCCCCGGCCCCGCCGGCGCCGGCCGCGGAACCGGCAGCGCCCGAGCCCGTCGCCGAGCCGCCGGTGGAAGACGTTCTGCTGCGGAGCGCGCGCGAGACCGAGCCGCCGCCGCGACCGGTCCCATCCGCCCCGCCGCGCAGCCGTGAGCCGACCCCGATCGAGCGCGCGCTGCGGGCGCTGTGGGGATTTTTCACCGGTGGCAACCCGCTGGTGCGCGTCGGCGCGCTGGTGCTGCTGATCGGGGTCGGGTTCCTGCTGAAGTACCTGGCCGAGCGAATCACGGTGCCGATCCAGTGGCGCCTGATCGGCGTTGCCGCCGGCGGCCTCGCGCTGCTGGTACTGGGCATCCGCGCTCGCTTCAAGCGTCCCGATTTCGCGTTGCCGGTCCAGGGCGCCGGTCTGGGCGTGATGTTCCTGACCCTGTTCGCCGCGTTCCGGCTGTACCAGGTGGTGCCCAGCGGAGGCGCGTTCGCGCTGATGGTCGTCATCGTCGCCGCGACGGTGGCGCTGGCGCTGTGGCAGGACGCGCTGGTGCTGGCGGCTTTCGGCGTGACCGGCGGCTTCCTGGCCCCGGTGCTGACCTCGACCGGGCAGGGCAGCCACGTCGATCTGTTCAGTTACTACCTGATTCTGAACGCGGTCGTGGTCGCGATCGCGTGGTTCCGCGCCTGGCGGCTGCTGAACTGGCTCGGATTCGTGTTCACGTTCGGGGTCGGGACCTGGTGGGGCGCCGGGTACTACCGCCCGGAGTACTTCGCGACGGTCGAGCCGTTCCTGATCGCGCACGTGGCGCTGTATATCGGGGTCGCGGTGCTGTTCGCGGCGCGCCAGCCACCCCGGCTGCGCGGCCTGGTCGACGGCACTATCGTGTTCGCGACCCCTTTGGTGGGTTTTGCGCTGCAGGCCGCGCTGGTGGCCGATCGCGAATACGCGTTGGCGTGGAGCGCGCTGGTGCTGGGCGGGATTTATCTGCTGCTCGCCGCGGCGATGCGGTGGCGCAACAGCGACCATTACCGGCTACTCAGCGAATGTTTCCTCGCGCTCGGGGTCGGGTTCGTCACCCTGGCCGTGCCGCTGGCGTTCGATGCCCGGGTCACCTCCGCGCTGTGGTGCGTCGAGGGCGCGGCGATCGTCTGGGTGGGCCTGCGCCAGCAGCGGCTGCTGCCGCGCATCGGTGGTTACGCGCTGATGCTGGCGGGCTCGATCGCGTTTCTGCTCGAAGGCGGCCGTGCGCCCCATCTGATCCTGTTCCTGAATGCCGATTTCCTCGGATCGGCACTGGTGGCCGGGGCGTTCGCGTTCGTCGCCGACCGCGTGCGCCGCGGCGGCGACCCGGAGAGCGCGCGGGCCTGCTGGCTGTACGCGCTGGCGTGGTGGCTCGGCGGCGGGCTGTACGAGATCGACTCACAACTCGACGGGGCGAACCGGCTGCTGGTCGCGCAGGGGTTTCTGGCCATCTCGGCCGCCGCCTGCGAGTTCTACGGCGCGTGGACGAAGGACCGGCTGCGGCGTCTGAGCGCATGGGCGGTGGCGCTCGCGATGCTGCCGATCTACGGCTGGTGGCACGTGCCCGCGCCGGAGATCCTGCTGTGGAACGCCAACCTGGGCGCCGCGGCGGCGCTGCTCGCGACCATGACCTGGCTCGGGCGGCGCCTGATCCGGGACGAGGCCCGGGTCCGCGGTCGGGCCTGGGGCAACGCGCTGGGCGCGCTCGGCTGGGCGGCCTGGCTCGGCGCCGGGATCGCGGACATCGCCGCGCACCTCGATCCAGGTTCCTGGCAGCATGCGGCGCTGGCGTGGACCTCGATCAGCCTGACCGTCGGCTATCTGGCGGCGCGGCCGCTGCGCTGGCCCGAGTGGCGGCTGACCGCGCTCGCCCACGCGCTGGCGCCGGGGCTTGCGCTGCTGTCGCTGGCCGCCGCGGGCCAGGGCGTGCTGTCGGGCTGGTTCGGGCCGGTCTGGGTGCTGGTGTTTGCGCTGCAATACACGCTGCTGTGGCTGGAGGAACCGCGCCGCGGGCTCACCCTGGGCGCGCGCCACGCGCTGACCGTGACCACGCTGGCGGCACTGCTCGGGTACGGCTGGTGGTACTGGGCCAAGGCCGTCTGGGGCGCCGACGCGGCTCCGACCGTGGCGCTGCCGGCGCTGGCCCCGGCAATACTGGCGGCGCTGATCGGTTGGCCGGCGAGCGCGCGCCACTGGCCGATTCGTGCTCACCCGCGCGCGTGCCGCGTCTTCGGCCTGATCCCGGTCTGGATCTGGCTGGTCGGGTGGCTGGTGCGGGTCAACCTGGCGCCGCCGCCGGTATTCGAGCCGCTGGGGTTCCGGCCGCTCCTGAACCCGTTGGATCTGACCTGCCTGGGGGTGCTGCTGCTGCTCGCGTGGCAGTGGCGGTTCGCGAGCCGCGGTCAGCGCGCCGACGTGGTCGGGCTCGGCCACGGGGTGCTCGGGGCGCTGGGCTTCGTCTGGCTCAACGCGGCGCTGCTGCGCGCGCTGCACTTCGCGCTCGGAATTCCGTACCGGTCGGAGGCGCTGTGGGCCTCGTTCGAGGTCCAGGCCTCGCTGACCCTGCTGTGGGTGCTGTGCGCGCTGGGTTCGATGATCGCCGGGGCCCGACTGGCCGCGCGCGGGATCTGGATCGCCGGCGCGGGCCTGATGGGCACGGCGGTGGTCAAGCTGTTCCTGGTCGATACCGCCGGCAGCGGGACGCTGGCGCGGATCGTCGCGTTTTTCGGGGTCGCCGCGGCGCTGTTGCTGGCCGGTTACCTGGTCCCGCGGCCGCCGGCGGCTTCCGGTGAGTGAGTCCCGATGCTGGCGATGATCGCGCGCGCGTCGGCGGCCCAGCGGGGGTGGTAGTGGCGGGCCGGCGCGCGGTAGGCGGCGCCGAAGTGGCCGGCCGGGCCGCTGATTGCGTACAGGTCGAGACGCCAGGCCACCCCCAGTTCGTCACGGTAGTTCAGGCGGGCCAGGGCGCCCAGGTCGGTGGCCACGACCGATTCCACGACCAGCGCCGCGGCGCCGGGTCTCGCCCGCTGCCGGCGCAGCACCTGGTCCAGCAGCAGCGGTGACAGCCGGCACGCCCGCGGCGGTCCCGCCGCCTCGATCCGCAGCCGGGTCAGGTCGATCGAATCCGGGCTGGCGGTGAATCCGTCAGGTTCGGCGCGGGCGATCCGCCACGGATCCGGGAGCCGGACCTGCCACTCACCGAAGCGGGCCGGTTGCCCGTGCCCGGGCGGATCGGCGTCGTGCAGGAACGCGCACTCCTCGCTCAGGAACGCGCGGATCAGCGAGGCGTCGGGCGGATCCGGATCCAGCGTCAGCACCCGGCGCCAGGCCTCGCGCGCCGCGTCCAGCCGATGACCGGCCTCCAGGGTCAGCGCCAGTCCGCGCCAGGCGGCGGCCGAGTCGGGGTCGGCCCCGATCGCCTGCCGGAACAGCGCCTCGGCGGTTTCCCAGCGCTGCTCGCGCCGCACCAGTTCGCCCTGGATCGCGAGCGACCGCGCGGGCTCGAGTGCATCGCCGCGGGCGGCGAGATAGGCCCTGACGGCGGCGTGGCGGTCGAGCTCCAGCAGCAGCGCCACGGACTGGTCGTGGAGCGCCACCAGCGGCGCTGGAAGCGGGCGCGGACCGGGGCCGGGCTCGGTGCCGATCCGTGCCACCCGGACCGCGACGTCGGACTCGGGGTTGTCGTCGCCGGCGAGCCGGCTCAAGAAAGCCCCCACGCCGGCGGTCTCGATCCCGGCCGCGCGCATCCGCTCGAGCGCCTCGCGGTCCGCCTCGATTTCGACTTCGACCGAGTACAACTCCCGGCGCGGATCGTCGCGGCAGCGCTCGGCCACGTGCTTAAGCGCGACGTGGGCCGCTTCGTGGGCGAGCACGAAAATCACCTCCTCGGCGGCGTCGATCTGAGCCAGGAAACCCTGCCTCAGGTAGACCCGGCCGTCGGGCAGCGCGGAGGCGTTGCCGTCGGCGAGCCGCAGCAGATAGAGCTCGAGCGCGGTCTCCGGATAGAGGCCGGCCACGGTCGCGAACAGCTCCGCCAGGTACGGCGGGGTGTGCGACCACACCAGCCCCTGGCGTTCGTAGCCGCGGTGGACCTCGGCGGCCAGGTGGTTCAGCGCTCCGGTCAGCGTGTCCGACGGCGCACCGGCACCGAGCGCGGCCAGCAGCGCGATCAGCGCGGTCACCGGTAAACCCGACCCACCAGCCGGGCGACCTGTTGCGCTAGCACCTCGGGTCGGGACAGGTCCTCTTCCGGGTCCAGCGGCGTCGTGGCGAGCTTGAGCAGGCGCCCGTCGCTCAAATCGATCGCCCCCAGCGACAGCCAGTTCGGGCCGCCGCCGGACGAGGGAAGCTGCTGCCCCAGCAGGATCAGCGCGGTGCCGCAGCCGCCACCGAAGCGGTTGAGCCCGGTGCCGAGGCTGAGACCGGCACGCGCCGTTTCCGGGTTTGCGAGCCAGGCGGTCGCGACCCGCTGATACAGCGCCAGCGCATGCTCCAGGTCCGGGTGAGCCGTCGGCTCGGGCGCGGCGCACGGCGGGGCCGGAAGGCGCGCGCCCAGCGCGGCGCGCGCGTGGGCGCTGGCGATTCGGCTGGCCTCGGGCAGCGGCAGCGATTGGCGACCGAAGCGGCCCCACAGGCGCACCTCGGCGGTCAGGATCACGGCCCGGTCGGGCAGACGGGC
>JBFJNB010000103.1:0-7744 GCA_041633655.1 Lysobacterales bacterium
CCCGGGACCGTTCCCGGGGCTTCCCTTGGAGTCAAGCAAGATTCGTTCCAACTGCGGATCCAGCGTGATCAGCGCCAGTTCCTGTTCTAAGCCATTGATTTTCTGAACGATTGCCCGCGCCAGCGTCTCGCGCACTCCTTCGGTCAAGATGTCGGGATCCTGACTGGATGCCGCGCGCTCCGTCAGAGATTCGGCGATCGTGCGCACGTCTCGGATCGAAACCCGCTCGCGCAGCAGGTTCTTCAGGACCTTCACCAGCGCGAACATCGGCAGCGACTTGGGTACCAGATCCTCGACCAGTTTCGGCGATGTCTCGGCGAGGCGGTCGAGCAGCTTCTGGGCCTCCTCGAAGCCCAGCAGCTCGGCGCTGTGATCGAATATGATCCGGCTCAGATGAGTGGCGATCACGGTGGCGCTGTCGACCACCGTATAGCCGAGGCTCTGCGCCTCGGCCACCTGCGAGCCGTCGATCCACAGACCGTCGAGGCCGAACGCGGGGTCCTTGGCCGCGATCCCCTCGATCGGCGAGACGATTTCTCCGGGGTCGATGGCCAGATGGCGCTCCGGCAGGACTTCCGCCTGCGCGATCGGAACCCCGTGCACCTTGATGCGATAGGCGTTGGGAGCCAGTTCCAGGTTGTCATGGATGCGCACCGGCTGCACCAGAAACCCGAGTTCCCGGGACAGCTTCTTGCGGATTCCCTTGATCCGGGCCAGCAGCGGACCGCCGCGATCGTTTTTCAGCAGCGAAATCAGTTTGTAGCCCACTTCGATCGCGAGGGTGTCGGGGCGCTCGATGTCCTCCCAGCCCAGTTCGACCGGAGCCGGCTTGGGCTCCTCCGGGCCGCTGGAAGCGCTCTCCGCGAGGCGCGCCTTCTGGCGCTGGCGACTGATCCAGGCGACGCCCCCCAGCGCCAGCGCGAGGGTCAGAAAAACGCCCTGCGGCATCCCCGGGATGACCCCCAGGCTGCCGATGATCAGCGCGGCCAGTCCCAGCGTTACGGGATTGCCGAAGAGCTGGCTGGAAAACTGCTCCTCCATGCTGCTCGAGCGGGATACCCGGGTGACCAGAATCGCGGTTGCGGTCGACAGCAGCAGCGACGGAAGCTGGGCCGCCAGTCCGTCGCCGATCGTGAGCAGGCCATAGCGCTGCATCGCGTCGATGAAGCTCATCTCGTGATTCTGGGTGCCGATGACCAGCCCGCCGACCATGTTGATCGCGAGGATGATCAGTCCGGCGACCGCGTCGCCGCGCACGAATTTGCTGGCGCCATCCATGGCCCCGTAGAAATCGGCTTCCTCGGATATTTCCCGGCGCCGATCCCGCGCCTGGTCCTGATCCAGGATTCCCGCGTTCAGATCCGCGTCGATCGCCATCTGCTTGCCCGGCATCGCGTCCAGGGTGAAGCGTGCGCTCACCTCCGAGACCCGACCGGCACCCTTGGTGACGACCACGAAATTGATCACCACCAGGATCACGAAGACGACGAACCCCACGGTGTAGTTGCCCCGGGCCACGAAGTTGCCGAACGCGTTGATCACCTCGCCGGCCGCGTCGGGACCGGAATGGCCCTTGAGCAGCACGATGCGGGTCGAGGCCACGTTCAGGGACAACCGCAGCAGCGTGGCGATCAACAGCAAGCTCGGGAATATCGCGAAATCGAGCGGGCGGGGGGTGTAAACCGTCACCAGCAGCACGATCAGGGCCAGCGTGATGTTGAAAGTGAACAGCACGTCCAGCATCAGGGCCGGCACCGGCAGGACCATCAGCACCACGATGGTCATCAGTGCGACCGGAATCGCGACCCCGCGCAGCAGCGTCATTCCGGACTCGGCCCGCAGCGCGATCTGGCGCATCAGTTCTCACCCCGGCGCAGGTGCGGTGGAATGTCCGCCTCTTTGAAATCGGGGCTTGCCCGCACCCCCGCGCCCAGTTGGAACACGTAAATCAGCACCTGGGAGACTGCCCGATACAGCTCGGAGGGAATCGCGCGGCCCTCGGGAACCGAAAAGTACAGCGCTCGTGCCAGCGGCGGCGCGGAGACGACCGGCACGTCAAAGCGCTCCGCCAGCGCGCGGATGTGCTGCGCCAGGACGCCCGCTCCGCGAGCCAGCACCACCGGCGCATCGACCTCGTCGTCGTAGCGCAGGGCCACCGCATAGTGGGTCGGGTTGGTGACCACCACCGTGGCCTCGGGGATCACCTTGGCGAAGCGCCTCTGCGCGGCCTGAATCTGGAGGCTGCGGATGCGACGCTTGACTTCCGGGCGGCCCTCGGTCTCTTTCATCTCGTCCTGAAGCTCGCGACGGGTCATGCGCAGTTGCTTCAGGTGTCGATGAGCCTGAAACGGCAGGTCGATGGCCGCGATGATGATCAGGGTTGCCGCCAGCAACACGAAGAACCACAACAACAGGCGCCCGCTCTGAGCGAGCGCCAGTTCCAGCGGCTGCTGTCCGAGCCCGAGCAGGTTCGGGAGGCTGAGCTTCAGCAGGCCCACGGCGGCGGCGGCCAGCAGCAGGAACTTCAGCGCGGCCTTCAGGAGTTCCATCAGCGCCCGCGCGCTCACCATCCGCTTGAGTCCCTTCAGCACGCTGAGATTGGATAATTTCGGGAGCGCGGATTTCCAGCGCAATCTCACCCCGCCGGTCACGACCGGGCCGCACACGGCCAGAACGACCAGGATCGCGGCGACCGGAATGACCAGGTTCAGCAGCTCGTCTCGCGCCATTTTCAGCCCGTGGCCGAGCGGATGCGGACCGGCCGCGGGGGATGTCAGGGCAAAGCCGAATGCCTCGATCGTGTAGTGCCTGATCGAATCCAGCGCACCGCTGCCCAGGGCCATGATGGTCGCCGCTCCGCCCAGGGTCACCAGCAGGGTGTTGAGCTCGCGCGAGCGGATTACCTGGCCCTTCTTGGCGGCGTCCAGCCGTCGTTTGGGCGTCGGCGGTAGCGAGCGTTCCTGCGAGTTGTCCTGGCTCATCGCGTCAATTCGCTCCCAGCAGGCGCCCGACGGCGAGATAGGCCCGCTCGAACAGGTCGCCTGCGGCGCTGACCAGATGCTCCATGTTCACCAGGATCATCACCACGCCCAGCACCAGCATCAGCGGAAAGCCGATGGCGAAGATGTTCAGTTGGGGCGCGGCGCGGGTGATCACGCCGAACGCCAAGTTGGTCAGCAGCATCGCGACCAGGACCGGAAGCGCAATGAAAAGCGCGTGGGCGTACATCGTCGCCGCCCACTCGATCCCGATACCGGGGTTGTTCAACAGCGGCGATTTGGATCCGGGCGGAATGATGGTGAAACTGTCGAACAGCATCTGGAGCATCAACAAGTGGCCATTGAGAGCGACGAACAGCAGACTGGCCATCAGCACGAAATACTGACTGACGGTCGGCACCGAGGTCCCGCTCTGGGGGTCGACCAGGCTGGCGAACCCGAGTCCCATGCCCATCGCCACGCTTTCTCCCGCGACCGCCAGCGCGGCAAAAACCATCTGCACGATGAACCCCATCGCGAAACCCAGGGCCAGCTCCCAGAGGACGATCGGCACCAGCTCCACCGCTGAAGTCGGCGTCACGTAATTCGGGGGCAGGCTCGCGAACAGCAGGCCGGACACCGCCAGCGCGAACATCAGGCGAACCCGGGTCGGTATGCCGGTGGATCGAAACACCGGAGTGGCCGTCAGCAGCGCGCCGACCCGGACGAAAACCAGCATGAAACCGGTGGTCGCAAGCGCGGCATTTTCCATCTGCTCGGCGCCGAGGGCGATCATTGCCGGCCACCTGCGTAAATACGCCGCGCCGAGTGAAAATCATGCAACATGCGGGCTAACCCAGGAGCGCCGGAATGCTGCCGACCAGTCTCTTGGTGAAATCGACCAGCACTCCCATCATCCAGCCGCCGAGGATCCCCAGGGTGATCACGATGGCAAACAGCTTGGGAATGAAGCTCAAGGTCATTTCCTGGATCTGGGTGGCGGCCTGCAGCACCCCGACGATCAAGCCCACCCCGAGCGCCACCAGGAGCACCGGGGCGGAGATCATCAGCACGGCCTCGATGGCCTGCCTGCCGATGTCGATGAGCGCTTGCGAATCCATGCAATGTGCGGACTACAAAAAAAAGCTCGATGCCAGCGTGCCGAGGATCAGGGTCCAGCCGTCCACCATCACGAACAGCATCAGCTTGAACGGCAGGGAGATGACCAGCGGCGACAGCATCACCATGCCCATCGACATCAGTACGCTGGCCACCACCAGATCGATCACCAGAAACGGCAACAGGAGCAGGAACCCGATCTGGAATGCGGTCTTCAGTTCGCTGGTGATGAACGCCGGAATGAGCACGCTCATCGGCACCGCCTTCGGATCGCTCTGCGCGGCCTCTTGCGCGAGCCCGGCGAACAGGCTCAGGTCGGCCTCGCGCGTCTGATTGAGCATGAATTCACGCACCGGCTCGCGACCCACGCTGACCGCCTCGGCAAAGGTCAAATCCTCGTTGAGATAAGGACCGATCGCCTCGCTGTGAACCCTGCCGAGAATCGGGGCCATGACGAAAAAGGTGATGAACAGCGCCAGGCCGATCAGGATCTGGTTGTTCGGCGTCTGCGCCAGGCCGACGCCCTGGCGCAGGATGGCCAGGATGATGATGATTCGAGTGAACGGCGTGAGCATGATCAACGCGCTGGGCAGCAGCGTCAGCGCGGTCACCAGGATCAGCAGCTGCAGGCTGATCGAATAGCTGGAGCCGCCTTCGGCGGTCGGCGTGGCGACCACTACCGGCAGGCTGGGAACCGCGAAGGTGATTCCCGGCCACAGGCACGCCAATGCCACCGCGGACACGAACCCGATGCGCAGCAGCGCGCTCAACCCGCTTCCTCCACCGAGCGCAACCGCTGCGGGATCGAGGTTGCGTCGCGAGCAGCCGACGGTTCTCCGACGCACAGCGCATTGATCGACTGCGAGGTCACTCCGAGCAGCAATCTCTGCTCCTCGAAGCGGACGACTACGAGCTTCTCGCGGCTGCCGATGCTGACGCTGGAGACCACCCGCAAACTGGAATCGGGGTTGCGTTTCAACGGCCAGCGCTTGGCCGCCATCCCCAACAGAACCATCACGCCAACCAGGATCAGCAGCGAAAGGGCCATTTGTGGCAGGGTGCTTGCCAGGTCCATGTCAATTGATGCTCTTGACGCGATCGGCCCGGCTGATGACCTCGGTCAGACGAATGCCGACTCGGTCATTGACCACGACCACTTCTCCGTGAGCGATGGGTTTGCCGTTGACCAGAACGTTCATCGGCCCTCCTGCCTCCTGGTCGAGTTCCAAAACCGAACCGCGGCTCATCTGCAGCAGGCGGCGGATCGGTATTCGGGCATTCCCCACTTCGACCGAGACGGTCACGTTGACGTCGAGGATCAAGCCGATGTTGTCCAGCGACACGCAATCGGCGGTCGGCGTCAGCTCCGGCAACTCGGGGGTGGCTACCGTCCGCTCCGGGCGCGCGCGGGCGGCGGAGGCCTCTTCGACCTCGGTGCTGGCCGATATGGCGTCGTCATTGATGTTTTGCGAACTCATCTTCTCTCCATTCCTGTTGACTCAGCGCGCTTCCCAGGCGACACGCTGGTTTGGATGTCGCCGGCCGGACCGCTGATATGGACCGCGTTCATGGACCCGGAAATACCCAGCACGCCATGCAGAATCGGGCACGAATCCACGTGCAGGACCACGTTGCGACTGATGTCCGCGGGGATGAAATCGCCGGGGCTCAGGCCCAGCAGATCCCGGACGCTCAACTGCAGCTCGGCGACCCGGGCGTGAACCTCCAGCGGCGCCCCGGTGGTGTTTGCCACCAGGCGCTGGCCAAACGAGGCTTCATCCGGCGCCGCCCCGTCCATGAACCGCCCGGATCCACAGATCTGCTCCAGGTCCTCCCGAAGCAGACTGATCCGGAGGCCGCCGCCGAGGCCCAGCTCGTAGCTGAGGCTGGCGATCTGGGCTCGGGGTGGTGGGCCCAGGGCGGAGCTGGCATTGGTCTCGACCCGCCGCCAGACGTAGGAGGCCTGGGGATCGACGATCCCCGCCAGAATCTGCCCGATTCGCTTGAGCACCCGAGTGGCGACGCGCAGCTCGGTGCCGGTCAGTTCCGGCGCGCGGGCGTCGCCGCAGTTTCCGTCACCGCCGAACAGGACGTCCACCAGCGATCGGACCGCCTGGGCGTCCAGGATCAGCAGCACCGGATCGGCGAGCTTATCGATGGCGCCCACGCCGATCGCACACGGCGTTGCAATGGATTTGACATAGTCGCCGAAGGGCTGCATATCGGGCTCGGCCGCCAGTCGGACCTTCACTCGATCCCCCAGCGGTGGTTCCAGCCCCCGGTCGATTCCGCGGGCCAGGTCTTCAGGCAGGGACTGAAGGTCCGGCATTCCCCGGCTGCCCGGGTCGGGGCGGAAGATGTCATAAGGCTCCACCTCGTCGCGCAGTTGCGATCCAGATCCTTTGCCGCTTTGCGACGCCACGGAATCCGCCTTGTCCAGCAGGGCGTCGATCTCCTCCTGGGAGAGTATCTCGCTGGCGCTCATGCTTACTGGAACACGTAGGTGGTGAAGAAGACTTCCTCGATACCGTCTTCGACGGAGTGTTTCTTGAGCACCGACTGGGTCAGTTCGAACACGCGTTGGCGCAGCGTCTCGCGTCCGTCGTTGGACTCGAGTTCGGCGATCGAGAATCTCCCGAGTTCGACGTAGATGGCGTCGACGATGGCCGGCATGTGCTTGCGGATTTCCAGCACGGTTTTGTCCGAGCGGGTCATGAACTGGACCACCAGCTGCAGATAGCGCTCGCGGTCATGGCCGCGGAAGGTGGCGATCAGCGGCTTGTCCATGGATTCGTAGATCGCCGGACGCAGTTCCTCTACCTCCTCGGCCTCCGCCTCCGCCTCGTCCGGTGCCGCCTCGGGATGGCCAAACGGGCCGATCCCGAGTGCCAGCAGGGCGATCAGCGCGACGGTGACCAGGAGATTGGCCGCCACCATCATGATCAGGAGTTTCGGGGGACCCGCCGCCGGCCCTCCGGGGCCGAGTTCAATGACCTCTTCGCTCGCCATCGCATCCAGTTCCATTTCTTCGGTACGGCAACGGATGCAATATTTCTGCCAACCCCGAAAGCGGCATGAAAATCAGCGAATTGAGCGGTTCTGCCGGCTTAGGCGTCTGAAAAACGACGTCAGATCGCCGACGGTGGATCACGCTTCAGGCAAACACATCCACCAGGCGCGGCACGATTATCCGAACCGGCTCCGGGTCGTCCCGCGGCGAACCCTCTTCAGGAGGTTCGGCGCCGCGCGCGGCGGCCGTTTCCGGCTTGGAGCGGGATCCGTCGGCACCCTGTCGCCGACCCTCGGGTCCCTGGTGATCGATTTCCAGGTGGCTCAGGCCCAGACCCTGCTCGCTCAAGAGAGCGCGCAGCCGCGGGGCGGCCTGGTGCAGCTCCTCGACCAGCAGCGCGCTGCTGGCTTGCATTTCGATCTCGACACCCTCGGGCTGAATACTCAGGTTGATCCTGACGTGGCCCAGATCCCGCGGGAAGACGCGGATTTCCGCGCTGCGAACATCCGAGCGCAGCATCCAGCCGACCCGCTCTCCCAGTTGGCTACCCAGCTCCGGTCCCGCCAGCAGCGGGGACGGGTCCACCGGGCGGCTCGCCGCCGGTGCCTGGGGGCTTTCGCTCGCCACCATCGGCGGC
>JBFJNB010000104.1:0-7742 GCA_041633655.1 Lysobacterales bacterium
CCGAAGCCGGCCTCCAGCACCGAGTGCTCGGAGATCCGTCCTTCCAGCGTGTTGGCGATCGCCTCGGGCTGTTCGTGGATCTCCTTCTGCATGTAGTGCCGGTAGCGCCCCTTCTCGGCCGCGTCCACGCTCAGGCGCGAGGTAACGACCGGCCGGTCGGCGGGTTCTCCGGCCGCGTCGAAGATCCGCCATCCGGCGCGGGTCAGCTCGACCACGTCGCCCTCGTTCAAATACACGAATCGCTGGGTCACCGGCAGCAGTGCCGCGGCGTCGGAGGCCAGGAAATGCTCGCCGATGCCGATCCCGATCACCAGCGGGCTGCCCCGGCGAGCGCCGACGACGACGTCCGGCTGGAGCCGATCGATCACCGCCAGCGCGTAGGCGCCATCGAGTCGCTCGAGGGCCCCCTGCACCGCCTCCAGCAGCGACTGCCCCGCGTCCACCGCCGAGTGGATCAGGTGGGCCACGACCTCGGTGTCGGTTTCGGATTCGAGCTCGACGCCGTCAGCCAGCAGTTGCTCCCGCAAGGATGCGAAGTTCTCGATGATCCCGTTGTGGACGATCGCCACCCGCTGGTGGGAGAAGTGCGGATGGGCATTCTGCTCGGTCGGCGCGCCGTGCGTCGCCCAGCGGGTGTGCGCCAGGCCCAGCGGGCCCGGCATCGGGTGCGCCTCGAGCGCCTCGCTCAGCGACGCGACCTTGCCCACCCGGCGGATCCGCTTGAGCCCGCCGGAGCGATCCACCATCGCGATACCGGCCGAGTCGTAGCCCCGGTACTCCAGTCGGCGCAATCCCTCCAGCAGGATCTGATCGACATCACGCTGGGCGACCGCACCCACGATACCGCACATAAGGACCTCCAAATCGATTGCGGCGGCCGCACCCGAGCGACCGCACGCCCATCATCCCGGCACCGACGCGCGCGCGTCAACCGTCCGCGGCCGGATTCCGAGGCACGTCGCCCGTCGCGGCGATATGCAAGGGAATTTGACCATACCCGACCGCAATCCGAAGCAGTGATTTGCTAGACTCCGGAGCCATCCGCGGCCGAACGTCGGTGGAGAATAGGGGCTTTTCGACAGCCCCGCAACGCGGGGCAACTTCGGTCTGGGAGTGTTCGATGAGGGATCCGGATTCCGGGCGGCGCGGACCCGAATGGGCCGTCACAGCAGGAGGGTGGTGAGCGATGCAGGCTGGCGTACTGGTCACCGGCGGTGCCGGCTACATCGGCAGCCATGTGGTGCGGCACCTCGGGGCGCGCGGTGAGCGTGTCGTCGTGCTGGACGACCTGTCGACCGGTTTCGCCGACGCGGTCACCTGCGGCGAACTCGTCATCGGTGACGTCGGCGATGTGGACCTCGTCGCACGCATCCTCGCGTCCAACCGGGTCGACACGGTGATGCACTTCGCGGCGCGCACGATCGTTCCCGAGTCGATCGCCGAGCCGCTGCGCTACTACGCCGACAATGTCGGCGCGACGCGAAGGCTGTTGGCGTGCTGCCGTGGAGCTGGCGTCGAGGGGGTCGTGTTCTCGTCGTCGGCGGCGGTGTATGGCGAGGTCGCCGGCGGGCGCGCGAGCGAGGACACGCCAACCCGCCCGGTCAACCCTTACGGCACCACCAAGCTGGTGTGCGAATGGATGCTCAGGGACCTGGCCGCAGTCGGCATGCTGCGCTATGTGGCGCTGCGCTACTTCAACGTCGCCGGTAGCGACCCTCAGGGCCGCGTCGGCCAACGGACCCCGAACGCGACCCTGCTGATCAAAGTCGCCGCCGAGGTGGCGCTCGGCAAGCGCGCGCAGCTCGAGGTCTTCGGCACCGACTACCCGACCCCCGACGGCACCGGCGTGCGTGACTACATCCACGTCGAGGATCTGGCCGACGCGCATTTGAAGGCACTCGATCACCTGCGCGCCGGAGGCGAAAACCTGGTGCTCAACTGCGGCTACGGTCACGGCGCCAGCGTGCGGGAGGTCGTGGCCGCGGTCGAGGCGGTGACCGGCCAGCAGCTTCCGGTGATCGAGCGGGGGCGCCGCCCCGGCGACGCGCCGATGCTGATCGCGGCGGCCGAGCGGATCCAGGCGGAACTCGGCTGGACCCCGCGCTACGACGACCTGAAATTCATCGTGCGCTCGGCGATCGACTGGGAGCGGCGACTGCCGTACTAGTCCGGCCGGCGCCGGCGCCGCCACCGCAACGGCAGGTCCCTCGCACGGGCCAGCAACAGAGTAAAACGGGAACCATGGGAACAGTAGTTACAGCGTGTTGGCCTGGCGGCAAGGCCGCGAAAATCGCGACCAAACAGGCTAGAATCCACCGGTTTCAGACACGCGAACAAGGGACCGGCCTTTGAAAATCACGCTACCGGATCCGGCGCGCGATCGCATCGCGGTGATCGGCCTCGGCTACGTGGGCCTGCCTCTGGCGGTGGAATTCGGCCGCAAGTACCACACCACCGGGTTCGACGTCAGCGCCCGGCGGATTGCGGAACTGACCGCCGGCCGCGACTCTACCCTGGAAGTCGGGACCGACGAGCTGGCGGCCGCCGAGCGGCTGGAACTCACCTCCGAGGTCGAGACGCTGCGCCCGTGCAACGTCTACCTGGTTACCGTCCCCACCCCGATCGACGGCAACAAGCAGCCGAACCTGGCGCCGCTGCACGCGGCCAGCGAAACCGTGGCCCGGGTGCTGGGACCGGGCGACCTGGTGATCTTCGAGTCCACCGTCTACCCGGGCGCCACCGAGGAAACCTGCGTGCCGATCCTGGAACAACGCTCCGGGCTCAAGTTCAACGACGATTTCTTCGTCGGCTACTCACCCGAGCGGATCAATCCCGGCGATCGCCAGCACCGGCTCAAGAACATCGTCAAGGTGACTTCCGGTTCGACACCGGAGGCTGCGCGGTTCGTCGACGCGCTGTATCGTGAGATCATCACTGCCGGCACTCACCTGGCTTCCAGCATCCGGGTGGCCGAGGCGGCCAAGGTGATCGAGAACACCCAGCGCGATCTGAACATCGCGCTGATCAACGAGCTGGCGATCATCTTCAACCGGCTCGGCATCGACACCCAGGAGGTACTCGCGGCGGCCGCCACCAAGTGGAACTTTCTGCCGTTCCGGCCGGGCCTGGTCGGCGGCCACTGCATCAGCGTCGATCCGTACTACCTGACCCACAAGGCACTCCAGGTCGGGTATCACCCGGAGGTGATCCTGGCCGGGCGCCGGCTCAACGACGGCATGGGCAGTTACGTCGCCGCCCGGGTAGTGAAGCTGATGACCCAGCACCGGATCCACGTGGTCGGATCGAGTCTGCTGGTCATGGGACTCGCGTTCAAGGAGAACTGCCCGGACCTGCGCAACAGCCGGGTGATCGACATCGTGCGGGAACTCGCAAGCTACAGCGCCCAGGTCGACGTGTACGATCCCTGGGTCGACCCCGAGCAGGCGCAGGCCGAGTTCGGGGTGACCCCGGTGCGCGAGCCCAGCCCCGGGGGCTACGACGCGATCATCGTGGCGGTGGCCCACGATCAGTTCCAGGCGCTCGGGGCGGACGGCATCCGCCGCTTCGGGCGCGACCCGCACGTGCTGTTCGACGTCAAGGCGCTGCTACCAATGGGGGCCGCCGACGGGCGGTTATAGGGCAGCGGACCTACCGATGCGCATCCTCGTCACCGGCGCCGCCGGCTTCATCGGCTCCTTCGTCGCTCATCGGCTGCTCGATGAGGGCGACGAGGTCCTGGGCCTGGACAACGTCAACGACTACTACGAAGTGAGCCTGAAAGAGGCGCGTCTGGCGCGGCTGAGCGCGCGCGAGGGCTTCCGCGAGGCGCGCATGGACTTGACCGACCGCGCTGCGGTCAAGCGGGCGTTCGAGGAGTTCTCACCCCGGCGGGTCGTGCACCTGGCGGCCCAGGCCGGGGTGCGCTACTCGATCGAACACCCGGAGGTTTACGTCGACACCAACCTGGTCGGATTCCTGAACATCCTGGAGCCGTGCCGCCAACTCGAAATCGAGCACCTGGTGTATGCGTCTTCGAGCTCGGTCTACGGCGCCAACACCAGCCTGCCGTTTTCGGTCCACGACAACGTCGATCACCCGTTGAGCCTCTATGCCGCCACCAAGAAGGCAAACGAGCTGATGGCGCACACCTACAGCCATCTTTACGGCCTGCCGACCACGGGTTTGCGGTTCTTCACCGTGTACGGGCCGTGGGGCCGGCCGGACATGGCGCTGTTCCTGTTCACCCGCAACATGCTTGCCGGCAGGCCGATCCAGGTGTTCAACCACGGCCGCCACCGGCGCGACTTCACCTACATCGACGACATCGTCGAGGGCGTGGTGCGGGTGCTGGCGAGGCCGCCCACGCCGGACCCGGCCTGGAACGGGGCCGCGCCGGACCCGGCCACCAGCCTGGCCCCGTACCGACTGTTCAACATCGGCAACAACCGACCGGTCGAGTTGATGCGCTACATCGAGGTGCTGGAGGAGTGCCTCGGAATTACCGCCGCGAAAGAATATTTGCCGCTGCAACCGGGCGACGTGCCCGCCACCGCTGCCGACATCGATGCGCTGGCCGAGGCGGTCGATTACGCGCCCTCGACCCCGATCGAGGTCGGGGTGCGCAAGTTCGTTGAGTGGTACCGCGGCTACTACCGGGTTTGAGACTCCACGGGGAACCAAGACGCCCTGAGTCCAAGCGCTCGAAGGTCCCGGGGGCCAGCTAGTCGGCGACGATTTCGTAGCAGGGCACGTACACCGGACCCGGCAGCTTCATCCGCTGCTGATCCACGAACGAGGCGAGCAAGCCGTCCAGCTTGCGCATGATCTCGCGATCACCGTGGATGCGGAACTTGCCGTACTGCTGGATCCGCCGCATCCCGTCCTCCTTGACGTTGCCGGCCACGATGCCGGAAAAGGCCTGCCGCAGGTTCGCGGCCAGCTCGTGGAGTTCCTGGTCCCGGTGCAGCGCCAGATTGGCCATGTTCTCGTGGGTCGGCTCGAACGGCATCTGGAACCGGTGTGGCACCTCCAGCGCCCAGTTGAAGAAGAACGCGTCCTTGACCCGCTTGCGCTGCTCCTTGACGTCGCCCATCCCGGCGACCATCCGGCGCGCGACCGCGGGCGGATCGTCGATGATGATCTCATAGCGGCGCTGGGCTTCCGGGCCCAGCGTGGCGCCGATGAAATCGTCGATCCGCTCGAAATACGCCTCGCAATGCCGCGGGCCGCTGAACACCACCGGCAGCGGCAGGTTCCGATTCTTCGGCTCCAGCAGCAGCCCGAGCAGGTACAGGATCTCCTCGGCGGTGCCGACGCCGCCCGGAAACACGATCACGCCGTGGCCGAAGCGCACGAACGCCTCCAGCCGCTTTTCGATGTCCGGCATGATGATCAACTGGTTGACGATGGGGTTGGGCGATTCGGCGGCGATGATCCCCGGCTCGGAAATGCCGACGTAGCGCGCGGTGTGATTGCGCTGCTTGCGGTGCCCGACCGAAGCGCCTTTCATCGGGCCCTTCATCGCGCCGGGTCCGCACCCGGTGCAGATGTGCAGGTGGCGCAGACCCAACTCGTAGCCAACCGATTTGGTGTATTCGTATTCCTCGCGCGAGATCGAATGCCCGCCCCAGCACACCACCACATTGGGGTCCGCGCCGGGCCACAGCACGCCGGCGTGGCGCAGCATCGAAAACACCGCGTGGGTGATTCCCTCGGAGGTCGAGAAATCGAAATCGCCGGCGCCGATCTGGGTGTTGACGTAGACGATGTCGCGCAGCACGTCGAACAGCATCTTGCGGACGCCATCGATCATCTGCCCATCCACGAACGCCTCGCGCGGCGCGTTGACCACCTCCAGCTTGATCCCGCGGTCCTGCTGCACGACGTTGATGTCGAAATCGCGGTGGCGCGCGAGAATTTCCTGCGGATCGTCCTGGTAGCTGCCGCTGATCAGCACCGCCAGGGAGCAGCGGCGGAACAGCTCGTGCAGGCCGCCGTGCCCGGTCATCTTCAGCAGCGCAACCTCGCGCTGCGACAGCACGTCCATCCCACGGGTGGGAACGACACTGACGGTGCGGCGACGGGTCGCGGTGTCCACGGTACTCGGCTAGGTCCGCTCGGCGGCCTGGCGTATCCGGTTGACCAGATCGGCGGTGCGCTCCTGGCGCCGCTGTTGTTCGCGCCGCCCTCGCAGCCACGCCAGAACGCCGACGATGATCACCGCCACCAGCGCGAGCAGCCACGGCAGCCAGGAAAGGTACCACGGGCGTGGCGCGGGCGCGGTACGCTCGACGCCGGTGGGCACGCCCTCGCCCGGCACGCTCAGCAGCGCCTCCGGATCGGCCCGGGTCGCGCCCGGGTCGGCGCTCGCGCTGGTCCGCGTCTGCGCAGCCTCTTGCGCGGGTGCCGTGGAGGCGTCGCCGCGCGCCTCGGCGGCGCGCAGCTCGATCAAACGGTTCAAATCGGCGACCCGCTGCTCCAGTTCTCCCACCTGCCGGCGGAGCCGCTCGTTCTCGTTACGGTAGGTCTGGATCTCGGCGGTCGCGAACGCCAGTTGCCGGCGCGCCTCCTGGCCCTGGGCCGCCAGCTCGACGTCGTCTTGTTCCAGCATCCGGTTCATTGCATTGAGAATCTCGGCGCTGTTCGGGGTCCCGATGAGCTCCAGGTGTGGATCCCGGCGCGGATCCGCGGGTCGGCGGGTCGGACCGGGCAGCAGTTCGTTGCGGCTGCGCGGCAGCGGTTCGCGCACCATCGCCGGAGCGCCCGCGACTTCTGGCGCGCGGTTGATCGTGGTCGCGACCAGGCCCTCCATCGCCGGGATCTGGAGCACCGCGCCGACCTTGATCCGGTCGATGTCGTTGTCGATGAACGCATCGGGGTTCAATTCGAACAGCGCCTCGACCACCGCCCAGTACCGTACCGGCTCATCGCCGCGGATCTGGCGCGCGATATCGCCGAGGGTTTGTCCCCGCTGCACCGGCCCGTAAGTCTTGCCGGTCGAGACGACACCGGTGCGGGGAGGCGCCGGGCGCGGCGCGGTGCGGACCACCGGCTCGGGAACGCCGGAAGGGAAATTGAGCAGGATCGGATAGTGGCGGGTTTGCGAGCTTTCGGCGTCTTCCACGATCAGCACCAGATCGACGATCAACTCCGAGATCGGCGTCGGCCCCGCGATGCGCACAACCGGGCCGGCTGCGGCCCGCTCGACGAACACCTGGAGGCGATCGAGCAGGCGCGGTCGGCTCAGTCCGAGCCTTTGATAGGCCTCGCGGTCGCCGAGCCGCGCCTTGATCTCGCCCTGGCTCGATCCCATGATCCGGATCGAAGCCGCCAGCGGCTCGTTGAGGTGTGATTCCACCTCGATTTCGCCCAGGCCCAGCGCCCATGCCGGTGAGACGCCGGCGCCCGCCAGCACCAGCGCGATCAGCCGCGCGGCCAGGGAGGTTTGGAACTTGTTTTTGATGGCCTGGTCTCCGTGTCCAGGGGAAGACTCCCAGTGATCGGTTCGCTTCGGCGAGTCCCTGCCGCCGCGACTCTTTGGGCCGCGAGTTTAATATGAAGCCACCCCGCCCCACAACCACGCCCTGGGTCGCTCGTGGCCCCGACGACCGTGCGCTTTTTCCCGTAACGGCATCGCCTTACGTGCGAATTCTGATCCCGCACTGGAACTGACGACGCGCACGCCGTCCCGGGACGGTCCCCCTTTCAGGCAAGCCTTTTCCACGGCCTTGCCGTTCCCCGCA
>JBFJNB010000105.1:0-7679 GCA_041633655.1 Lysobacterales bacterium
GAGCTGATCGCAGAGCTGAAGGCCGCGCGGGCCGGATCGGTGGCGCCGTTCCAGCACGACCTGACCGCGCCCGCGGCGGCTGGCGAACTCGCGAGCGCGGTGCTGGCGCGCTTCGATCGGCTCGACGCGCTGATCAACAACGCTTCCAGCTTCTATCCGACCCCGGTGGGGACGATCCACGACCGCCACTGGGACGACTTGTTCGGCACCAACGCCCGCGCCCCGCTGTTCCTGACCCAGGCCTGCCTGCCGGCGCTGCGGGCCGCCGAAGGCACGGTGGTCAACCTGATCGACATCCACGCCGACCAGCCCCTGCAGCAACACACGGTCTATTGCATGGCCAAGGCTGCGCTCAAGATGATGACCCGCTCGCTGGCGCTGGAGCTGGGCCCCGAGGTGAGGGTCAACGGCATCGCGCCGGGCGCGATCCTGTGGCCGGAGGAGGGGCTCAAGCGGGCCGAGCGCGAACGCCTGCTCGCCGCGCTGCCGCTCCGGCGCAAGGGCGAACCCGAGGACATCGCCGGAGCGGTGCGCTACCTGCTCGAGGCCCGCTACGTGACCGGACAGATCCTGGCCGTGGACGGGGGGCGCAGCCTGCTCCTGGGCTGAGGACGCGATACCGCCGCCCTCGTCAAGACTCGACCGGCTCGAGGGCGCCGTCGTCGCTGTCGGATAGCTCCTGCCACAGCTCGGCCAGCGTGCGCCCGGCGACCGGGTGCACGAACCCGGGCGCGATCTCGGCCAGCGGGCGCAGGATGAACGCGCGCTTGAGCACGTCCTGGCGCGGCAGACGGTGCTCGCCGCTCCGCCCCGCCCGATCGCCGTACATCACCAGGTCGATGTCGATCGGGCGATCCTCGAACTTGTGCTCGCCGCGGCGGCGACCGAGCCGGTGCTCGAGCGCCTTGAGCCGGTCAACCAGCGCGTCCGGGGCCAGGTCGGTTTCGAAGCTCACCGCCAGGTTGTAGAAGTCGGCGCCGGCGAAACCCACCGCCGGACATTGGTAGACCGTGGAGGTGTTCAGCGGACCGAACTCCGCCTCCAGCCCGGCCAGCGCCGCGCGCACGTTGCGGCGGCGCTCGATGTTGCTGCCGATGCTCAGGAAAGCGATCGTCATCGGGTTGTCTTGCGGCCGCGCTCCAGGATGACGCCGACCGCGGTCGAGCCGCGCACCGCGCCGGGCTTGCTCGCCTTGAGCCGCAGCCAGGTCACGCCGAACTCGTTGATCACGATCTCGGCGCAGCGCTCGGCCAGCGTCTCGACCAGATCGAAACGGTTTTCGCCGACGTAGGCGATCAGCCGCTTGGCGACCGCCTTGTAGTCGAGGGTGTCCTCGATCCGATCGGTTGCGGCCGCGGCCCGGTTGTCGTTGGCCATCTGCAGATCGAGACTGATCTCCTGCTTGATCTCCTTTTCCCAGTCGTAGATCCCGACGATGGTCTGGATCCGCAGGTCCTCGATGAACACGATGTCCATCAGCGGCCACTCGCGGGAAGCAGGGGCAGGTCATCGAGCGGCCAGCGCGGATAGGCGCGGATCTCGCCGGGATCATGCTCGGCGCCGGCCAGCCGAACCAGACCGGCGTAGGCGATCATCGCCCCGTTGTCGGTGCAGAACTCGGGACGCGGGTAGCGCACCTGGACCCCGATCCCGGCCCCCATCCGCTTCAGCACCGCCCGCAAGTGGCGGTTGGCCCCGACCCCGCCGGAGACCACCAGGGTCGGAAAGCCGGTCGCCTCCAGCGCGCGGCGGCATTTGATCGCCAGGGTCTCGGCCACCGCATCCTGGAAGCTCGCCGCGATGTTGGCCCGCGTCGCGTCGGTCTGGTCCGAGGTGTTCCAGGTGTTGAGGACGAAAGTCTTGAGCCCGCTGAAGCTGAACTCCATCCCCGGCCGGTCGGTCATCGGACGCGGAAACCGATACGCCGCGGGGTCGCCCTGCTCGGCCAGCCGGGCCAGCGCCGGACCCCCGGGGTACGGCAGGCCGAGCATCTTGGCGGTCTTGTCGAAGGCCTCTCCGGCCGCGTCGTCCAGGGTCTCGCCCAGCAGCCGGTAACGCCCGAAATCGGTCACCTCCACCAGCATCGTGTGTCCGCCCGAAACCAGCAGCGCGACGAACGGAAACCCGGGGGGGTCCGGTTCCAGCAGCGGTGCCAGCAGGTGCGCCTCCATGTGGTGCACCTCGATGGCCGGAATCCCAAGCGAAAAGGCGAGCGCCCGCGCGGTGCTGGCGCCGACCAGCAGCGCCCCGATCAGGCCCGGGCCGGCGGTGTAGGCAATCGCATCCAGGTGCCGGAACTCGAGGCCCGAATCGGCGAGCAGCGCGCGCAGCAGGGGGCTCAGCTTGCGCACGTGGTCGCGCGCCGCCAGCTCCGGCACCACGCCGCCGTAATCGGCGTGCACCGGGACCTGGCTGAACAGCCGGTGGCCCAGCAGTCCGGCGTCGCGATCGTAGATCGCCACCCCGGTTTCGTCGCAGGAAGTCTCGATGCCCAGTACTTTCACGGCCGGCTCGCTTTGGGTGAGGGCGGATTGTCGCACCGTGCCTCAGCCAAGACAAAGCGCGAGCGGGCGATTTTTTGCTTTGCACTCACCGCTACAGTCGGATTACAATGGGCGTTTTTCCGCGCGCGGTTTCGCGCGGGATTGGTTTCAGACCGGAGTCAATATGCCTAGTGTGAGAGTTCGAGAGAACGAACCGTTCGAATTCGCGCTGCGCCGCTTCAAACGCTCCTGCGAGAAGGCGGGCGTGTTGTCGGAGATGCGCCGGCGCGAGTATTACGAAAAACCCACCCAGGAGCGCAAGCGCAAAAAGGCCGCCGCGGTCAAGCGCCACCTGCGCAAGCTGTCCCGCGATACCATCCGTCGCCAGCGCCTGTACTGACGCCGTCCGCTCGTGGCGAGCGAACTCAAAACCCGCCTCACTTCCGACATGAAGGCCGCCCTGAAGGCCGGCGACAAGCCGCGCCTGGGCACCATCCGGATGGCGCTGGCCGAGATCAAGCAGCGCGAGATCGACGAGCGCACCGAACTGGATGACGCCCAGGTGATCGTGGCGCTGGACAAGATGGTCAAGCAGCGGCGCGATTCCGAGACCCAGTACCGGGCCGCCGGACGCGAGGACCTGGCCGCCACCGAGGCCGGCGAAATCGAGGTGCTGAGCGAATACCTGCCGCGCCCGCTGAGCGCCGACGAACTGGACGCGATCATCGGCGCGGCGATCGAAGCGGCCGGTGCCGAGTCGATGCGCGACATGGGCAAGGTCATGGCGAGTCTGCGGCCCCAAGTCCAGGGACGCGCCGACATGGGCCAGGTGAGCCAACTGGTGAAGGCCCGACTCGGCGGCTGATACGGCAGCCGACGCCGTGGCCGGCCGCATCCCCCAAAGTTTCATCGACGAGCTCGTAACCCGGGTCGATATCGTCTCGGTGGTCCAGTCGCGGGTCACGCTCAAGAAAGCGGGCCGCGAATACCAGGCCAACTGCCCGTTCCACGACGAGAAAACCCCATCGTTCACGGTCAGCCCGGCCAAGCAGTTCTACCACTGCTTCGGCTGCGGCGCCCACGGCACCGCGATCGGCTTCCTGATGGAGTACGACCACCTGGGCTTCATCGACGCGGTCGAGGAGCTGGCCCAGGGCGTCGGGCTGACGGTACCTCGCGACGCGGCGCGCCGCGACGACGGACTCGACCCGGTGTATGAGGCGCTGGCCCGCGCCGAACGTTTCTACCGCGCCCAGCTCCGCGATGCGCCGGCGGCGGTCGACTACCTCAAGCAGCGCGGGATCTCGGGCGAGGTGGCGCAGACGTTTTCGCTCGGCTATGCGCCGGACCGCTGGGATGGCCTGGTCGCGGCGCTCGGGGGCGATCGCGGCGAGCTCCAGGCGCTGGTCAAGGGCGGGCTGGTGTCGGCGCGCGCCGACGGCGGCCACTACGACAAATTCCGCGGCCGGATCATGTTCCCGATCCACGACACCCGGGGCCGGCCGATCGCTTTCGGCGGGCGCGTGCTGGGCGGCGGTGACGGCCCGAAATACCTGAACTCGCCGGAGACCCCGCTGTTCCACAAGGGTCGCCAGCTGTACGGGCTTTACCAGGCGCGCCAGGCGCACAAGCGCCTCGAGCGGCTGCTCGTGGTCGAGGGCTACATGGACGCCGTGACCTTGGCCCAGTTCGGCCTGACCGAGGTCGTGGCCACGCTCGGGACCGCGACCACAACCGATCATGCCGAAACGCTGTTCCGGGCCGCGCCCGAGGTGGTGTTCTGTTTCGACGGCGACCGCGCCGGGCGCCAGGCGGCGCTGCGCGCGATGGAGGCGGTGCTGCCGCGACTGCGCGACGGCCGCCAGGCCCGCTTCCTGCTGCTGGCCGAGGGGGAGGACCCGGACAGCGCGATGCGTGCGCGCGGCGCCGACGACTTTCGCGAGGCGATCGAACGCGCAACCGCGCTGTCGGACTTTTTCTTCGCCCACTACCGCGCCCAGGTCGACATGCAGACCCTGGACGGCCGTTCGCGGCTGGTGGAGCTCGCCCGGCCGGCGCTCTCCCGGATCCCGGACGGCGTATTCCGCGACATGATGTACGAGCGCCTCGGCGAGCTGGCCCAGACCCGCGTCGCGCTGCGCCCGGCGGACGCGGCGGCGCGGCGTCGCGCCCCCGGTACCGGCCGGCCGAGCCTGGTGCGCCGTGCGATCGCGATGCTGGTGCAGAAGCCGGGGGTTGCCGCGTCCGCCTCCGACGCCGCGGACCTGGCCGCGCTGGACAAGCCGGGCATCCCGCTGCTGATCGAGCTGATCGAGTGGTGCCGGCAAAACCCCGACGCCACCACCGCCCGGCTCCTGGAGCACTTTCGCGGGCGCGACGAGGAGCGTCATCTTGCGGCCCTGGCGCGGGTGTCGCTGCTCGCCGAGAATCACGATCTGGCGGGCGAATTTGACTTTGCGCTCAGGGGCTTGCAGGCGCAGCGCCGGCGCCAGCGGCTGGCGGTACTGCAGCATAAGGTGGAGCAGACCGGCATCGGCGCGCTCACCGAGCGCGAAAAAGCCGAAATGCGCGAACTGCAGCGGGGCGGGGGCGAGTCAAAAAAATAACTCAAAATCGTTGAATTTTGGAAAATTTGCCCTACATTGAAAACAGTCGGCCCGATCGTTTCGGGTCGCGGTTGCAAAAAAGGTCGCTGCGCCGATAAACATCAATCTCGAACCGGGTTCGACGATTTATTTGAGACGCTCTAGCGTCACTCCTCCTAATCAGCGACACGTACGGACGGCCTCGATGAGAGTCCGGGGATGCCTTGCGGCTTTCCCCCGGGTGAGGCCCTTTGATGGCTCACACAAGGCCGGATCGTGATGGAAAGCCGGCGAGTTGCAGAGGCGGAAGTGACAAAAATCATGCGCGAAAACCAGCAATCGCAGCTCAAGCTGCTGATCTCCCGGGGTAAGGAGCAGGGCTACCTGACCTACTCCGAGGTCAACGACCATCTGCCCGATGACATCGTCGATCCGGAACAGATCGAAGACATCATCAACATGATCAACGACATGGGCATCCAGGTGCATGAAGAAGCCCCGGATTCCGATGCCCTGCTGCTCAACGACACCAACTCCGATACCGACGACGCGGCCGCCGAGGAGGCCGCCGCGGCGCTGGCCGCGGTCGATTCCGAGATCGGCCGCACCACCGATCCCGTGCGCATGTACATGCGCGAGATGGGCACGGTGGAGCTTCTGACCCGCGACGGCGAGATCGCGATCGCCAAACGCATCGAGGAGGGCCTGCACCAGGTCCTCGGCGCCCTCAGCAAGTACCCCGCGACGATCGAAGCCCTGTTGACCAGCTATGGCTGCTATGTCGCCGGGGAACAGCGCCTGAACGAGATCCTGATCAAGTTCGTCGACGCCAGCGACCTGGAGCCGGTGGCCGTACCCACGCCCCCGCCGCGCAACGGCAACGGGTCTGGCGCGGCCAAGACCGGGGCCGTCGCGGTCAAGAAGGCCAAGTCGGACGACGACGACGATGACGATGACGATTCCGACGAGGTCGAAGACCTGGGTCCGGATCCGGAGGAGGTCGCGCGCTGCTTCGGTTCACTGATGAAGGGCTTTCAGCGATTCCTTCGCGCCGCCGCCAAATACCCGCTGGATCACACCCGGGTGTTGAAGGTCCGCGAGGAGATGGCGGAGATCTTCGCCACGATGAAGCTCACCCCGCGGATCATCGACCGCTTCACGCTGCGCCTGCGCGACGACATCGCGCGCCTGCGCAGCCTCGAGCGCGCGATCATGACCATCTGCGTGGGCGAGGCCCGGATGCCGCGGCGGATGTTCATCCGCAGCTTCGTGGAGAACGAGACCAACCCCGACTGGATCGACCAGCACATCCGCGCCAAGCAAAAGTACTCGCACACGCTGAAGATGCGGGCCGACGACATCCGCACGCTGCAGACGCGGCTGGCCAGGCTGGAACACGCGATCAAGGTCACGATTCCGGAGCTGAAAGACATCAATCGCGAGATGTCGATCGGGGAGGCCAAGGCGCGCCGGGCCAAGAAGGAAATGGTCGAGGCCAACCTGCGGCTGGTGATCTCGATCGCGAAGAAATACACCAATCGCGGGCTGCAGTTCCTGGACCTGATCCAGGAGGGCAACATCGGCCTGATGAAGGCGGTGGACAAGTTCGAGTACCGGCGCGGGTACAAGTTCTCGACCTACGCCACCTGGTGGATTCGCCAGGCGATCACCCGCTCGATCGCCGACCAGGCGCGCACGATCCGGATCCCGGTGCACATGATCGAAACGATCAACAAGCTGAACCGGATTTCGCGCCACATGCTCCAGGAGATGGGGCGCGAGGCCACCCCGGAGGAGCTGGCGCAGCGCATGGAGATGCCGGAGGACAAGATCCGCAAGGTGCTCAAGATCGCCAAGGAGCCGATCTCGATGGAGACCCCGATCGGCGACGACGAGGACTCCCACCTGGGCGATTTCATCGAGGACGCCAACATCGATTCCCCGGTCGAGTCGGCGACTGGCTCGGGGCTTTCCGGCACCGTCCGCGAGGTGCTGTCGGGGCTGACCCCGCGCGAGGCCAAAGTGCTTAGGATGCGCTTCGGGATCGACATGAACACCGACCACACGCTGGAGGAGGTCGGCAAGCAGTTCGACGTCACCCGCGAGCGGATACGGCAGATCGAGGCCAAGGCGCTGAGAAAGCTGCGCCACCCATCCCGCTCGGAGCAGCTCCGCAGCTTCCTGGATCTGGAGTAGCGGCAGCGCGCCGCGCGCTGCGAGTCAGGCCGGCTTCTCGCCGGCCTGTTTCGTTTGTGGTGATAGAATTGCGCCCGCGCTGCACGCGGACGGGCCCTTAGCTCAGTTGGTTAGAGCAGGGGACTCATAATCCCTTGGTCGTAGGTTCGAGTCCTACAGGGCCCACCATCATTCCCTCATTGACGCCGACGCAGAGCTAATCCCGGCCTTGCTGGAGGCTGATCAATGATCCTGCGCCGCCCTCAACACAATACCCGTGCTTTGGTAGAAGTGGTGGGGTGACGCGCTTGTTTGCAGAAGCCCGCCAATCAGGCTAGCGCTGGTCGATCGGCACGTATTCGCGCCGGTCGGCGCCGTTGTAGAGCTGGCGCGGGCGGCCGATCTTGTGCACCGGGTCCTCGATCATCTCGTTCCA
>JBFJNB010000106.1:0-7675 GCA_041633655.1 Lysobacterales bacterium
GCCGGGTCTTGTTGACGTCGACCTCATAAGTGCCCGGGGGCAGGTCCAGGGTGTTGTTCAGCCGCGGCGGATTGCCGGGAAAGGCGCGCTGGCCGGCTTGAAGCACGTCGAACCAATCCGATGGATCGGCCGCCGGGCTCTTGACCTGCAAGGTGGCATCGGGGTCGCTCGGAAGCGCTGCAGCGCTTTCGTTCGAAGCGGCGGGGGTCAAAGCCTTCGGAGCGTCGTCGCGGGAGCATGCCGATCCGCCCGCGATAGCCGCCAGCACCAGCACGAAAACGAATGCTGTTTTCACGCCCGATCCCTCGAATTTGGGAAACCGATATTGCGCCCGGAACCGGCAGAAGTCCATATCCGCAGGTGGGTGTTGGATTAGTCGAGTCTGGCCGCCCACATAGCCAGCCGGTGGCGCATGGACTTCTGTGAGACCTGCTCCTCGGGCATCGGCTGGATCAGCTTGTCATGGACCAGCAGACGATAGATGTATTCGATCTTTTCCGCGGCCGAGTCGGTGGGCTCGAACTCGACCACGCCGCGCCGCTCCCCGTACCTGACGCCCTCGACAATCGCCTTTTTCACCAGCTCAGTCTCGTTCTTGAGCCTCTTCACCGTTGGTCAATCGTCCCGCTGATCTTCTTCGTCGACATCCGCCGCCGGCTCGGCCGCTTCTCGCGCGGAGCGTCGCGCGGCCAATTTTGCCAACCGCTTTTCTTCTTTCTTGTTACTCTTCGCCAAGGCTCGCTGTCGCTTCGCAAACGCGTAATTGGGTTTGGCCATTCGGCATTTCTCCTGTTAAGGCTCGGGTTTGAGTAGACAGGGTAGCGCACTTCCTGGTGCAACAGGGGAACGCGCGGACCATCAGCGGTATTCGGCGGCCGTGATGAACTCACCGAAGCTCTCGCACCAGATCACGACGGTGTCGTAGGCGTCGGGATCGATGCCGCTGGGCACCGGCACGATGAAGTTCTTGAACGTCTTGACCGGGCCGACCTGGACCATCTTCGGCTTCAGACGCAGGAAATCGGCCTCGGTCTCGACGAATTCCGGGGACAGGTACAGCCGGTAGTCCGGACCCGGGGCGATCTCGCCGGACAGCGCGATCGTATCGGCGCCGACGAACACCTCGCCCTCGCCCCAGTGAAACGCATCACTGCCCTCGAGGTCGCGCCGAAAACGACCGCTGTGGGCGGTGCTGGCCGCGGCCGCCCGAACCTCGGTTGCGCTCGGCGCCGGCGGCGCGGTCAGGATCGGCAGCAGGTAAATGCCTGCGGCGAAACCCAGCGCGGCAAAAAGACCGTGGGAGACAATCAGCAGCAGGATCTTTTTCATGGACTCGACCTCTCAGGGGCTCAGCAGGGCCTCGGGCAGCTCCTTGAAGAGCTGGCTGAAGCGGGTCAGAAATCCACCGACCGCGGAGCTGGAACGCCAGAACATCGCCAGCTTCCGGCTCGGCACGGGTTGGTCGAAGTGGCGCAGGTGGATCGCCTCGGTGACCGCGACCGGCGGCATCACCGCCAGCGACGGCAGCAGCGTGACCCCGACATTGGCCGCGACCATCTGGCGCAGGGTTTCCAGCGAGGTCGCGCGAAATCCGGGCTTTTCATTGGCGCTGGCGAGCTGGCAGACCTCCAGCGCCTGCTCGCGCAGGCAGTGGCCGTCATCCAGCAGCAGCACGGTGTGCCCGCGCAGTTCGTCCACCGAGACCCGGCCATTGGTGTCCAGCGGATGACCCTGCGGCAGCGCGAGCATGAACGGCTCCTCGAACAAGAACTCGCTGGTCAGACCGTCGTCCGCGACCGGGAGTGCCAGGATCGCGGCGTCCAGACGCCCCTCGCGCAGGCGCTTCAGCAGCGTCTCGGTCTTTTCCTCGAACAACAGCAGCTCGAGCTGCGGATAGCGGCGGTTGATCCGGGTCACCACGTGCGGCAGCAGGTACGGCCCCAAGGTCGGGAAGATTCCCAAGCGCAGCGCGCCCGCCTCCGGATCGCGGGTGCGCCGCGCGACCTCCTTGATCTGTTCGACGTCGCGCAACACCAGCCGCGCGCGCTCGGCGATCTCCTCGCCCACCTCGGTCAGCATCACCTGGCGCGGCGCTCGTTCGACCAGTTGCACGCCAAGTTCCTCTTCCAGCTTCTTGATCTGGGTCGACAGCGTCGGCTGGCTGACGAAGCAGGCGTCGGCGGCGCGCCCGAAATGGCGCAGGTCCGCCAGGCTGACCAGGTATTGCAACTCGCGCAGGTTCATAATTAATAGATTATAACTATCGAAACAATAATAACAATTCATTTGAGCAATGAAAATCCACTCCGTATCCTGTCCCGGTGATTACCAAAACCAAGGAGTTGCAAATGCTGACCGTTGGAGACTGCCTTCCTTCCTTCAGGCTCAAGGCTACCGTGTCGAACGACATTCAAGACGCATTCGTCGAGCTGGCCGATTCGAGCTATCCCGGTCAATGGCTGGTGGTGTTCTTTTATCCAAAAGACTTCACCTTTGTTTGTCCGACCGAGATCAAGGCGTTTGCCGATCTTCACGAGGAGTTTCACAGGCTGAATGCCCAGGTGCTGGGAGCCAGCATCGACACCGAGTTCGCGCACCTGGCCTGGCGCCGCAGCCACGATGATCTGCGCGATCTCCCGTTTCCGCTGCTGGCCGACGTCAAGCGCGAACTGAGCTCGGCGCTCGGCATCCTGGACCGCGACGAGGGCGTCGCCCAGCGAGCGACCTTCATCGTCGACCCCGAGGGTGTGATCCGGTTCGCGTCGGTCACCGATCTGGGTTGGCCGCAGCGTGGTCGAGGTGCTGCGGGTGCTGGCGGCTCTGCAAACCGATTCGCTGTGCCCGTGCCAGTGGGAGCCGGGCGACGAGACCCTGAAGGTGGCGTGAGCCACCCGGCTGCTGATCCCGAGAGGCCTTTTCGCTACAATGCGCGGCTTGCCAGCGAGGTGAGCCGATGCCGGAACAGAACAAGACCACAGTACTCACCGGAATCACAACCAGCGGCACCCCCCACCTGGGCAACTACGTCGGTGCGATTCGCCCCTGCATCGAGGCGAGCCGCCGTCACGAAACGGTGTCGTACTATTTCCTGGCCGACTATCACTCACTGATCAAGTGCCACGACCCGGAGGTCGTGCGCCGCTCCACGCTGGAGATTGCCGCGACCTGGCTTGCGCTCGGGCTGGACGTCGACAACGCGACGTTCTACCGCCAGTCCGATATCCCGGAGATCCCGGAGTTGACCTGGATCCTGGGCTGCGTCTGCGCCAAGGGGCTGCTGAATCGCGCCCACGCGTACAAGGCCGCGGTGCAGGACAACGAGACCGCCGGCGCTGAGCCCGACCACGAGATCAGCGCGGGGCTGTTCAACTATCCGGTGCTGATGGCCGCGGACATCATCATCTTCAACGCCAACCGGGTGCCGGTCGGCCAGGACCAGGCGCAGCACCTGGAAATGGCGCGCGACATGGCGCAGCGCTTCAACCACCGCTACGGGGAGCATTTCGTGCTGCCCGAGGCGCAAATCGATGAGTCCGCCGCGGTCCTTCCCGGCCTCGACGGGCGCAAGATGAGCAAGAGCTACCGCAACACCATTCCGCTGTGGTCGAGCGCCAAGCAGTTGCGCAAGCACATCATGCGCATCGTGACCAACTCCAAGGGACCGGGCGAACCCAAGGAGCCGGATGAATCGGCGCTGTATCCGATCTACGCCGCGTTCGTCAGCGAAGCCCAGCGCGCCGAGATGCGGGCGCAGTTGCGCGCCGGGCTGGCCTGGGGCGAGGCCAAGAAGATCGTTTTCGAGCGAATCAACTCGGAACTGGAGCCGGCGCGGGAGCGCTACGCGGAACTGGTCGCCAAGCCGGAGCTGGTCGAGGAAGTCCTGCAACACGGGGCGCGCAAGGCGCGCGCGCACACCGCGCCGTTCATGCAGCGCATCCGCGACGCGGTCGGCATCTCCGCGCTCAGTGACCACCGATGAACAAAAGCCCGCATATCGCACGAGTTCCGCCGGGCCATTCCCAGCTACCGAGCCGATCAATGAACTGCTTGAATTCCTTCAACCGCGCGTTCTTCAAGAAACGTGTCGCTGCCGGTTTGTCGCCGGACTGCACGGCGCATCTCGCCCGATCCCCCTTGAGCGATGGCTACGACGCGCGACGGCACAACCAGGCCGCTTCTTCGCCTGCGGCGAAACCGCAACCTGGCTTTAGCCTGCGCTATCCCTCTGCGGGCGATCGACCAAGCTGCACTCGTGGATTCCGCCGACAATTCCGGCAACTCGTGCGACATGCGGGCTAAAACGGTCATCCGCAAGGCCCATCGCTGGCTGGGACTGGCGATCGGCGTGCAATTGCTCGCGTGGACCATCAGCGGCCTGTATTTCTCGATCATCCCGATCGAGGAGATTCGCGGCGAGCACCTGACCGAACCGGTCGAGGAGCCTTTGGGCCGCCTGCCGGCCGACCTGCTTGGCCCGGACCTGGTCGAGGCACGGCTCGCCACCGCGGTACCGGGATCGCGGCTCGAGTCGATGCAGCTACTGCGGCGCGGCGAAAGCGTCTTCTACCGGGCCGTGCTCACCGGTACCGGCGGATCGGACCCGCGGCTGGTCGATGCGCGGACCGGGGCGGTGGTGCCGCCGCTCGACGAGGCGGGCGCCCGCTGGCGCGCCCGGGCGCTGTTCAAGCACGATGTCCCGGTCGCCGCGGTCGAGTACCTGACCGAGGTGGCGTCGGATTCGGAGTACCGCGGCAAGCCGCTGCCGGCCTGGCGGGTGCGCTTCGATCACCCGTCGGGGGCGGCGGTGTATCTCAGCGCGGCGACCGGCGAACTGACCGCGCGCCGCACCGACGCCTGGCGCGTGTTCGATTTCCTGTGGATGCTGCACATCCTCGACTTCGAGTCCCGCGACGACTTCAACCACTGGTTGCTGCGCACGCTGTCGGTGCTCGGCGTGATCACGGTCGTGAGCGGCTTCGTGCTCTGGGTCATGACCACCCCGCTGCTGCGGCGCCGCCGCGGTTCGATCACCGAGGGATGAACGCGGCGCTGTGGGTAGCCTTCGGCAGCGCCCTGGGCGGGGTCGGGCGCTACTGGTGCTCGGGCCTGATCGCCCATCGGATCGGCGAGACCTTCCCGTGGGGCACGCTGGTCGTCAACGTGGCCGGCTCGGCGGCGATCGGCCTGGTGGCAACCCTGAGCGCGCCCGAGGGGCGCTGGCTGCTGTCGCCGGAGGCGCGCCAGTTCCTGATGCTCGGCATCTTCGGCGGTTTCACTACCTTTTCCAGTTTCAGCCTGCAAACCCTGAACCTGGTCCACGACGGTGAATGGCCGCGCGCGCTGGCCTACGTGCTGGCGTCGGTCACGCTGTGCCTGGCGGGGGTCTGGGCCGGACACGGACTGGCCATCGTACTGAACCGGTGAGCGCGATGCGTGAACACTCCCGGGTGCTGCTGCGGATCTTCCTCGACGAGGGCGACAAGCACGAAGGCCGCCCGCTCGGCGAGCTGCTGGTGCTGCGTGCCCGAGACGCCGGGCTGGCCGGCGCCACGCTGCTGCGCGGGCCGCTCGGATTCGGGCGGGGCGCCCGGTTGCACACCGCCAAGATCCTGCGCCTGGCCGACGACCTGCCGCTGGTGCTGGAGATCGTCGACGCCGAGGAGCCGGTGCGCGCGTTCGTCGCCGCCGAGGCCCGGCTGCTGTCCCGCTGCCTGGTGACGCTGGAACGGGTCACCGTCCTCAGCTCCGACCCCAGTTGATTGCCGGCTCAGGCTATTTCTTCAGCGCCAGGCTCAGGCCGTCGCCGATCGGTACCAGCGATAAATCGATCCGGGCGTCGTCGATCAGTTTCTCGTTCAGCGCACGGATCGCCCTGGTGTCGCCGTCGTTTTTTCCCGGGTCGGCGACCGAGCCGCCCCACAGCGTGTTGTCGATGGCAATCAGGCCGCCGGCGCGGATCAGCTTCAGACACAGCTCGTAGTAGCCGCCGTAGTTCTCCTTGTCCGCGTCGATGAACGCAAAGTCGTAGCCGCCTTCGCCCTCGTTTTCGAGCAATTCACTCAGGGTCTCGAGCGCCGGCCCCAGGCGCAGGTCGATCTTGTGTTCGACCCCGGCGGCGGCCCAGTGGCGGCGCCCGATCCCGGTCCATTCGGCGCTGACGTCGCAGGCGACGATGCGCCCATGCTCGGGCAGGGCCAGCGCGACGCACAAGGTGCTGTACCCGGTGAAGGTGCCGACCTCGATCGCGCGCCGCGCGCCGAGCAGTTTGACCAGCAGCTGCATGAACCGGCCCTGTTCCGGCGCGATCTGCATCACCGCCTGCGGCAGCTCGGCGGTGACCTCTCGCAGCGCCCGCTGCTGCTCGGTTTCGCGTACCGAGTGAGCCAGAAGATACCGATACAGGCCCTCGCTCAGGTTCAGCGTGCGGTTGGCCATCGCTTCTCTCCAGTGGGGGGGCGCCATGATAACCCGGCAGCACCGGGTGGGGATGCACTTTCGGTCACGCCCGCCGCGCGGGTATCATGCGCCGCAACGTGACGTGAGGAGGATGGGAAGATGTGGGATTTCAAGCTAGGGCAGGTCATTGGCCTGATGAGGAAGACCCTGCCGTTCATCGGCTTCCGGCTCGCGGTGTACATGGGGATCACGCTGGTGTACGTGATCGTGACCGGGGGCGGCGCGGGGATCGGCTGGGTCGCGGGCAAGGTCGGCGGCGATCCGGCGGCCGGCGCCGGCTGGGGCGGTCTGATCGGGTTCGGGCTGGTCTCCACGGCGCTTTATTTCGCGCGCGAGTACCTGCTGTACCTGGTCAAGGCCGGGCACATCGCGGTGCTGGTCAAGTTCCTCGACGGGGAACCGGTGCCCGGCGGGCGCGGCCAGATCGACTACGCGCACGCCCAGGTCAAGGCCAACTTCGGCCAGTCGTCGGCGCTGTTCGCGGTCGACCAACTGATCAAGGGCATCCTGAAGACCTTCAACCGGCTGACGTTCTCGATCGCCAGCATCATCCCGATCCCGGGCCTGCAGGGGCTGGTGAAGTTCCTGAACGCGGTGATCAACATGTCGCTGACTTACCTCGACGAGGTGATCCTGGCCTACCACCTGCGCCAGGGCGCCGACAACGCCTGGGAGTCGGCGCGCCGCTCGCTGGTGTTGTACGCGCAGAACTACAAGGGGCTGCTGAAAAACGCTGTGTTCCTGACTTTTTTTATCTGGCTGCTTACTCTGCTGGTGTTCTTGCTGGTGCTGGCGCCGGTGGCCGGGCTGGTGGCGCTGTTCCCCGCGCTGGGCGGGTTCTGGACCTTTGCCTTCACCGCGATCCTCGCGTTCGGTCTCAAGGCGGCGATCATCGATCCGATCGCGATGACCGCGCTGATGCAGGTGTACTTCAAGGCGATCGAGGGCCAGGAGCCGAACCCGGAGTGGGAGGCGAAGCTCGAGAAGATGTCGAAGAAGTTTCGCGAGCTGAAGGACCAGGCGAAATCCTGGATCTCCAGGCCGGACCAGCCCAAACCGGAGACGCCGCAGCCCGGTGCCGGCTAACCCGCATGTTGGATGAGTTTCACTGGCCGTTGTCTATCGACTGAGTGTGGTCAATGGACTGCGTCGGGATCACTAGCTTGAAGCGACACCCAAAGCGTCCCGTTGCCGGTTTGTCACCTGATTGCATGGCACA
>JBFJNB010000107.1:0-7674 GCA_041633655.1 Lysobacterales bacterium
CTGGTCAGCCGCGGCCGCGTGATCCCGATCTCGCACACCCAGGACACCGCCGGACCGATGGCGCGCAGCGTGGCGGGCGCCGCGATATTGTTGACCGCGATGGCCGGACCGGACGAAGACGACCCGGCCTCCGCCGCTTTCGCCGAGCGAACGCCGGTCGACTATGCCCGCCATCTCGATCCGGACGGGCTGAGCGGGCGGCGGATCGGAGTGGTGCGATCGGCGGCCGGCTTCCACGACGCGGTCGATGCGCTGCTGGAACAGGCCATCGCCGACCTGCGCGGGGCTGGCGCAACCGTGATCGACGACCTCGGGTTCGAGCCTCCGGACGATTTATGGGCGCTGGAAATGACCGTGCTCAAGACCGAATTCAAGCACGGCCTGAACGCATATTTTGCGACCCTGTTAGGCGACCTTGGAAAGTTCACACTCGAGCGGCTGGTCGAGTTCAACCGCGCCCACGCCGATTCCGAGCTGCACTGGTTCGGACAGGACATCCTCGAGCAGGTCGAACAAAGCGCTGGGCTCGACGACCCATCGTACCGCGATGCGTTGGGCCGGCTGCTGGAGGCGACCCGCAGCAACGGAATCGACCGGCTGCTGGCCGAGCACCAACTCGACGCGCTGATCGCACCGTCGGGGTCGCCCGCGTGGACCATCGACCTGATCAACGGCGATCACTTCATCGGCGGCAGCTCGAGCTACCCGGCGATCGCCGGCTATCCCAACGTCACGGTGCCGATGGGCTTCGTGCACGGGCTCCCGGTCGGGATCTCGTTCTTCGGCGCGTTCGCCGCCGAGGCACGACTGATCGAAATCGCCTACGCCTACGAGCAAGCCACCCGCCACCGCCGCCCGCCCGGCCGCTGACGGCACAAGACGAGGCAGGCACGAGACGGGTTGCGGTTTTGCCGCAGGCGCAGGCCAGGCGGGCGCCGGCGGTTTTCGGCGCCAGCCGAGAAAAGCCAAGCATGATCGGTCGTCGCGAGCGGCCCCGCTCGGGCCGTCCAGGGTTTCCACCCCACTAAAGCAAGCACTTCAGGCCCTCGTGGCTGGCGACGAAGCCGAGGCGCCGGTAGAAGCGGATCGCGTCCGGGCGCTCTTTGTCGCTGGTCATCTGCACCAGCACGCACGATCGGGCCCGCGCGCGGGCGATCGCCCGCTCGATCAGTGCGCCGCCAATCCCCTGACCGCGCGCCTCGGATGCCACCCGCACTCCCTCGATCTGGGCGCGCCAGCCGCCCCGGTAGGTCAGGTTGGGCAGGAAGCTCAGTTGCAGGACCGCCACGATGCGCCCGTGGGCCTCGCCGACGATCAGCTCGTGGTTGGGATCGGCGTCGATCGCCGCGAACGCGTCGCGATACCCGGGTCCCGGTTCGCCCGTACCGGCGCTCTCACGGGTCCGACCCAGGGGATCGTCCGCCAGCAGCGCGACGATCGCCGGCAGATCGTCCGCGCGCGCTGGCCGGAACGCGAGCCCTTTCAATGGATCTGCTGGGGCTTGGTCTTGGGATCGTGGACGATATCCTGCGGCAGGCGCACGCTCGGGATCCCGAGTTGGCTCAGAAGCGGCACGAGCTGGTGGTGGATGAGCGGGTAGAGCTGGCGGGTCAGCGAGGTGTGATGGCGGGAAAAAATCTCGAACGGTAGCGGCTGGCCATGGAGCTGGCGATAACCGGCATTGAGAACGCACTCGATCTTGAACGCCGCCCTGGACTCCCCCTCGATCGTCATCGAACCATCGCAAAGCAGGCGAACTCCGACCTGGTATTCGGGCAGCTCGGCCTGAGGTTCCAGCTTCCCGGGCGAGAGCTTGATCTCGACCCGGGCCTGGAGCACGTCGGTCGGGGCGATCGCGCGCAGCAGCTCGGCGTGGAGCTTGACCACCTGGGTGCTCACCAGTGCGAAATGATCCAGCAGATTCACGGCGCTATTGTCACTCATATTACAGCTCGTTCGCGCGCCAGAGGTACCAGCTGGCGACGCTGCGATACGGTGCCCACCGCCGGCCCACTTTCAGCACCTTCGAAGGCGCCGGCAGTGCCCGCATCCGGTGGGCGACTTTGAGGCCCTTGCGGATACCCAGATCGTCGGCCGGGAGCACGTCGGGGCGCTTGAGCCAGAAAATAAGCAGCATCTGGACGGTCCACAATCCGACGCCGCGCAGCGGGATCAGCGTATCGACGATCTGCGCGTCGGTCATTTCCTCCAGCGCGGCCCGGGTCGGCAGCGCGCGCTCGCAGTGGGCGCACGCCAGGCCGCGAATATAGTCGGACTTCGGCCGCGACAGGCCGGTTTCGCGCAATGCCTCCAGCGAGGCGTCGCGCACCCGCGGCGCGCTCGGCTGGCGGCCGTTCCCGAAGGCCCCGACGAAACGCGCGTAGATCGTCGCAGCCGCCTGCCCGGACAATTGCTGATAGGCGATCGAGCGCGCAAGCGCCTCGAACGTGGTTCGATAATCGGCGCGGCGCATCACGCAGGCGCCGACCCGGTCGATGACCGCGCCGAGGCGCGGGTCGACCCGACGCAGGTGGTCGACCGATTCGTCCATCAGGCCGCGGTCGGCCCGCGCCGGCGCGTCAGGGCACCGGCTGGAACACCTGCCGCGACAGCGCGATCTGATCGACCACCGCGGCGTCCAGCAGCAGCGGCAGATAGCCGTTGACCAGCCAGAAGTAGAGCTGGTTGGCGTATTCGATGCCGCCGATCACACCGCTTTGCCCGCCGGCGATGATTTGCTCGGCCACGGTGCCGGTCGGGAACATCTGGCCGACGAAGCGGCGCGACGCGCCGGAGCCGAACATGAACTCGTTCAATCCGTCGGCGCGCGAGCTGTGGCTGGACGCATCCACCGCCTCGTAGCCACCCCCGCGGGCGACGCCCGGCAGGCCGGGGGTCGTGACCAGCCCGTACAGGCCGTTGGGCAGGCTGAAGATGTCGTTCAGCGGATGGTCGAACACGATCCGGTGCAGCCGGCCCCAGCGATAGTCCATCACGTCGCTCGAGTTACCGAACGCCGGCGCAAACTCGTCGCTGGCGAGCAGATCCAGGCCCTGGCGGAGGCTCGCCAGCAGCACGAAATCGCGCGCGGCGGCCGGGTCCGGAGCCTGCGGATTGGTGAAGAAGTTGATCCCGGATGCGCCGACCCCGTGGTTGGCATCGAACGTGTCCAGATGGTGCTTCAGCGAGTTGTACGCGATCCGACTCGGCGGCAGGTTGTCGCCCAGCCCGATCGCGCTCAGGGTCGCATCGATGGTGTTCTTGACCGCCTGGCTGCGCCAGATCGAGAACACGGTCGCAGCAACCGAGTTGTCGATCTCCGATGCGGTCGGGGCGCCGAGCGCAAACGGATTGTCACCCGGATCGTAGCCCTCGGGGACCCCGGTCGGCGTACTGAAATCCCAGCCGGCGAACAGGCCCATGACCTGCTGGATCTGCGGATCGGCCGCGAACTGCGCGATCCCCGGCCAGGCGTCGGGCTGTGCGGCGTTTTCGAACGCGGTCATCAGGTGCGGCATCACCAGCTCGGCGTCCAGCAACTGGTTGTTGGCCTGCATCGCCTTGATCTGCGCGACGCTGACCGGACCCGCCGCGATCGCGTCCTGCAGCAGGCGATCGATCCGTCCCATCCGGTAGGCCACGTAGCCACTGGAAAGGTAATACAGCCCGCCGCCCGGGCGGAGTTGGTTCAGCGGGTTGTTGTCGAGCGAGGTGCCAACGGGATCGTTGTTGCCGTTGGCGATGTAGCCCGTCGCCGGGTTGACGACCTGCGGGGTCTCACCGGCCGGCATGATCTCGTACGGGACCGCCTGGTTCGGCTGCGGATTCTGCACCGGCAGCCACTCGTGCCTCAACGTGCCGGTGCCGTCGCGGATGATGAACGGCGGGATGCCGCCGTCCGGGGCGTTCAGGGTCTGCAGGTCCTCGCGGATCGGCAGCTCCCCGCCGACGAAATACGCGATGTTGCCGGCGGTGTCGGCCACCCCGAAGTTCTGCGAGCCGAAGTCGAACTTGGTCACCGCCTGCTGGAACTCGAACACGTCGGTCGCGTTGCGCATGTCCTGGAACGCCTCCAGCTCGAAGGTAGGGCCCCAGCCGGTGTACTGCACGCTGACGAACTGACCACCCACCGGCAGCACCGGCCCGTTGTTGCGCCGCGGCACCACGAACGTGATCGCGCCGCCATCGATACCGATGTTGACCTGCTCGATGTTGTCCATCATGCCGTCGAGCTGGTTGGCGAAATAGCTCTGGTAGATCCAGATGATCGGTTCCTCCTGGCCCTGGTAGACCGTGTGCGTCGGCAGGCCCAGGTTGTTGACGCGGACTTCTTCGAAGAAGAAATCCATCTCGTCGATCGGGTTGACGGTGCTGCCCCAGCACAGGTTCGCATTGCAGCCCTGCGCGATCCCGGGCGCCCCGGCGAAACTGACTCCGGCGTAGTTGGCGATTGGACCCGAATCGTCGGCGACGCTGACATGGATCGGGTACCAGACCGGCGGCGTGTCGAGCGACAGGTGCGGGTCGTTGGCGATGATCGGCGCACCGGTGTCGGTCACCGCGCCGGAGACCATCCAGAAGTTGCTGCCGAGGTCTTCCGGACCGGACTCCAGCAGCCGATTCAGGTACGGGTTCCCGCGAATCCGCTCGCGCAGCGCGCGGGCCGCAGCCAGCCGCTTGGCGCCGATCTCCGGAACCGCCTTGGCCAGCCCCTTGGATTTCTGGCCGATGCCTCCGATCGAGGCCAGGAAGCCGGGCGCCGAGACCCGGTCGTCGGGCGGCGCGATCCGCCAGGTGTCCTCGAAGAACAGCGCGGCACCGTTGAAGCCGATCGCGCTGCCAAAGCCCTGATAGGTGGCCAGCGCGATGGTCAGGTCGATCTCGATCAGGTCATCCGACAGGCTGAACGCCAGCAGCTTCGCGAATGCCAGCGAGTCGACCGGCGACCAGGGCTCGGCCATCGTCAGCTCCAGCGCACCGTACTCCGGCGGCAGCGGATGGCTGGCGAGATAGGCGTTGACGCCGTTGGCGTAGGCCTGGAGCTGGGCGCGGGTCGAGGCGGAACTCGCGGCATAGGTCTGCCACGCGGCGCGACGGAACCCGAGCGTGCGCAGCTCGATGTCGTTGGAGAGCCCGGCCGGTCCGACCAGCTCCGACACGGTGCCGCTCGCCAGCCGGCGGTTGAAGTCCATCTGGAAAAACCGATCGCGCGCGTGCAGGTAGCCCTGGACAAACGCCGCATCCAGTTCGTTGCGGGCCACGATCGTCGGGATCGCGGTCTCGGGCGTCAGCACCTCGACGGTGTCTCTGAGCCCCGGCAAGGTCACCTCGTGCGCGCTGCCGGAGGCCGCGGTGGCGCAGCCGACGAGTACCGCCGCGACCCAGACCCGGGCCCTCGTTGATCGACCGGAAATTGCCGTCATCTCAATACTCCCTGGACTTGTTCGTTGGGATGCCCCGCTGCGATCGGGGCGATCATTATAGGGCTAGCCCCCATTGTCGCCCAGCCAGGGGCTGACCGCCAGCGCCAGCCAACCGAGGATGAGCAGGGTTCCGCCGACCGGGGCGGCGAATCCGGGCAGCAAGGGCGCGCCCAGTCCCAGTCCGTAGAGGCGCCCGCAGAAGAGCACCATCCCGGCGACGAACAGGGTCGCGGCCAGGTGCAGGGCCGGATCGAACCCGCGCGCGGCGCCCAAAACGCTCACCGCCAGCAGCGCGAGCGCGTGAATCAGGTGGTATTGGTTGGCGCGCGCATAATGATCGGGCGCCACGATATCGAGCGCATGCGATCCGAGCGCGCCCGCGATCACCGCGGAAGCCCCGAGCAAGGCCGCCACGGTCAACCAGGTTGCGGCGGCGAGCGGCATCACCACATCCGGGCTACTCGGCGTCGCCGCTGGGCAGCGGCTTCAGCAGGTCTTCCAGGTCCTTGGTCAGATTGTTGAATTTGTACGAGGGAATCTCGAACACCCAGCCGCTCAGGTTCGCATTGAGGGTCTCGGCCTCGGCGGCGCGATCGACCGGCTCCGACTCCGGCTCGCCGCCCGGCTCGAGCGGGGTGAGCGCATCCGCCGCTTCGAGGATTTCCGCGGGCAGATCCGCGACCTCCTCGGCGACCTCGTCCGCGGCTTCGGCGGCCGCGGATTCACCCTCGGCGGATGCTTCGGCGGCCGGCTCCTCGGCGGGCGGCGGCACCAGGGTCTGGTCGTATTCGACGCGCAGCGTCAGATAGCGCTTGTCGTCGGCCTGCCACGCCCGGGTGTGCACGCGCACGCCATCGAAGGTCTCGAACACGCCGCCGACCGCGCCCGCCTGGTCCATGTCGAAGTCGCTTGCCGAGTGTACGTTGTCCAGGCGCAGGTTGCCCAGAACCCCCGCGATCGAGTTGGCGGCGCTCGGGGACAGCAGCTCGCGCCCCTCGGGTACCGCCTTCAGCGCGTAATCCGGCGCGTCGCGGGCGGGCTTTTCGATCTCGATTTCGGTCCCGTCGGGATCGGTCAGAACGACCCGCTTGATCCGCGGGGTCCCGATATCGATCAGGTCTCGTTTCAGCCACTCCTTGGGATCGGCCTCCATCGTCAGGTCGCCGGCGGCCAGCCAGCTCTGCTGCTCGCCGGCGCGGCGCACGTAGGTCGTAGGATTACCGCGGAAATTACTCTTGCCCAGGATCACCGAAACCGGCTCGGTGAGACCTTCCAGGGTCACCCGGGTACTGCGTTCGTCGCTGTCGGCGTCCGCTTCGCCGTCCGTAGCGACCGGTTCCGGATCGCCGACCCCGAGCAGCGCGTAATTGTCCGGGTTGGCGGTCTTCTTCTCGATCAGTTGCGCCTCGCCCAGCGCCAGCAGCTTGCGCCGCAATTGGGTCAGATCGGCCGGGTAGCCGCCGCGCTCGGCGATGTGCCAACCGCTCTCGCCGCGCTCCAGGGTCACGCTGCCACGACCGTCTTCGAGCCGGACCCGGGTCACCGAGTTGACCGCGTCGCTCAAGCCCGCGACCAGCGGACCCCCGGCCTCGACCACGGTGGTCGCGCGGCGCTGCTGGGTCAGCCAAACGGCCGCGATCACCGCGATCGCCGCGATCACCGCCAGGATCAGCAGTGCTCTCTGGTGCATCGTTCAGCCCTCCCGCCGGCGCTTTACCCGCAGCCAGGCCACGAACAGCGCGAAGATGGTCAGCAACACCGGCACCAGGCCGATGTTGATCACTTTGAGCCAGGTCCCGAGGCTCTCGATGTCGCGCCGCAGGTTGGCCTGGACCTGCCTGAGTTCCTTGCGGATGCGCAGGCGCTCCTGCTGAAAGCGGTCGAGCTCGGCGCGCTGCTGCTCGCTCAGGATCAGCGGATTGCCGTCGTCGCGCCCGGCCTGCAGCTCGGTCAGCTTGCGCTCGGTTTCGCGCAGTTCCTCCTCGAGCTGCTGCTCGGTGGCGCGGAAACGCTCCTCGGCCTGACGCTCCAGCTCCTGCACCCGGGTGAACGGTCGCTGCGAGGTGGCGCGTCCGCGAATTCCGATCAGGTCGCTCGAACCGGTCAGGTTGTCGAGCAGGTTGATGACGAAGTCGCCGTTGTTGGCGAACGCCGAGATCAGGCGCTGGCCGAAGAACGACTGCACCTGCACCCACAGCCGATCAGCGAGCATATCGGTGTCGGCCACGATAACGATGTCTGCCTCGCCCGC
>JBFJNB010000108.1:0-7674 GCA_041633655.1 Lysobacterales bacterium
GAGCTGGGGCTGGAAGTCATCGGCTCCGGCGAGACCCGCGCCGGCGCGCAACGCTTCTCCGGCGGCCGCGGTCGCCATGGCCGCTTCGATGACCGTTTTTGAAAATCGGCCGGCATCGGCGGGTCGCCGTCACTGTTGAACTTCGTCTGCTTCTGACTGACCCAGATTCCGCTGGCGTTCGTGCTGGCGACCGGAACCGGGTTCGGTCCCAACGGCGTGTTCGCTAGAAGCACCTGCCGGCCTGACCGCCCGCCCTCATGCCGCGACGTCCGGTTCGTAACCCTGCACCTTGGGGCGCCGGCGCCGGCGGGTCTTTTCCGGCACCATGTTGCGCATCGCCTCCAGCTTGCCAAAACACAGCAGCTTGTCGTTGGCTTCGAGCACGCGGTCGTTGCGCGGATTGGGAATGACCTTGGCGCCCCGGTAGAGGGTGAGCACATTGATGTCCTGGTCCCGCAGTCTGGTGTCCGTGATGGTGAGGCCGACGAAATTGGACCCCGCGGGGACGTAGATTTCACTGACCCCGTAGCCTTTGCTCACCGTCAGCCGCTGGCGGATGTCGATTTCCGGGAAATCCACCTGCGCCGCGATGTATTCGATGACCGCACCGGCGATGTCGAGCTTGGTACAGGATTCGATACCCTCGAGGCCCGGCGATGAATTGACCTCCATGATCTGGGGACCGCTCTGGCTTTCCAGCATGTCCACGCCCGCCACCCGCAAGCCCATGATCTGTGACGCGCGCACCGCGGTTTCCCGATAGTCCTCGGGCAGATCGACCGCCTCCGCCACGCCGCCGCGGTGGACGTTACTGCGGAATTCCTGACCCTGGGCCACGCGCCGCATCGCGGCCACCACCCGGTCGCCGACGACAAAGGCGCGGATGTCCTTGCCCTTGCTCTCGGCGACGAACTTCTGGATCAGCACGTTCTGCTTCTGACTCTGCAACAGCTCGATGATGGATTCCGCCGCCGTGACGGATTCGGCCAGCAGCACGCCGATGCCCTGGGTGCCCTCGATCAGCTTGATGATGACCGGCGCGCCGCCGACCCGCTCGATGGCCGGGAGCACATCGCGTTTCTCGCGGACAAAGGCGGTCTGTGGAATGCCCACGTGATGACGGCTCAAGATCTGCAGACTGCGCAGCTTGTCGCGGGAATTGAGAATGCCGTGGGCCGTGTTGGCGCAGAACACGTCCATTTCCTGGAACTGCCGAACCACCGCCGTGCCGTAGTAGGTGATGGATGCGCCGATGCGCGGCAGCACCGCATCGTAATGGCTCAGCGGCTTCTGCCGGTAGTAAAGATCCGGCGAACCGCGCTGAAGGTCGATGGCAAACTTCAAGGTATTCAACACCTTGACGTCGTATCCGCGCTGTAGCGCGGCTTCCTTGAAACGGCGCGTGCTGTAGGAATTGGGTCCGCAGGAAAGAATCGCAAGCTTCATCTTGATGTCCCTCTTGGCTCGAAGCGCCCCGCGGGATCCGCCGTCTCAGCGACTCAATCGTGTCCGCGCGATCACAACCCAGCATAACATCCACGCTCGCGGGTGGACCGCGCTGTGTGGATCCAGCGTCGACTCGTGCTCGGAGACCTGGATTTGGTCATCGAAGCCAAGAACCCGAAGCGATTGCGCCCCCAATAAGGAGATCAAGGACCCCAAACGGAGACGAGATGATCGCAGGAGAAATCAGGTGGCCGTGTCGTAGGCCGGCTCGGCGGGCTCCGGCAGCGGCTCGATCTTGAAGCCGGTGTAGCCGTAGACGATCGAGACCAGCGGGTTGATCAGGTTGAAGAACGCAAACGGCGCGTAGGCCAGCGTCGCCACGCCCAAGGTAGCGGCCATGTACGCGCCGCAGGTGTTCCACGGCACCAGCGGTGAGGTGAGCGTGCCGGAGTCCTCGACCACTCTCGAGAGGTTCTTCGGGTCGAGCCGGCGGCGCTGGAACTCGACCTTGAACATCTTGCCGGGCAGCACGATCGCGATGTACTGGTCCGCGGCGACGATGTTCACCCCGATGCAGGTCACCACCACGGTCGCGATCAGCGACCCGGTCGAGCGGGCCAGCTTGAGCGCGGCGCGGATCAGGCGCTCCAGCATCCCGGCGTGCTCCAGCACCGCGCCGAACGCGAGCGCCGAGATGATCAGCCAGATCGTGGTCAGCATGCTGCTCATGCCGCCGCGCGACAGCAGATCGTCCACCTCGGGCACGCCGGTGGCCGACACGTAGCCGTTGGCCAGCGCCATCCAAACCCCTTTCGCCATCGCGAACCCGACCGCGTGGTCGGGCGCGTCGGCGAAGCGCAGCACCTGCTCGGGCTGCAGCGCGACCGCGGTGATCCCGCCCAGCAGCGCCCCGAACAGGATCGTCGGCAGCGGCGGAAACCGCCGCGCCGCCATCAAGAACACCACCACCAGCGGGGTCAAGGTGAACAGCGAAATGTCGAACGACTCGCGCAGGGTTTCCTGGGTGGCCCGCAGCGCCGCGGTGTCGGCGCCGGCGTCATTGCCCAGCCCGATCACCAGGAAGACCAGCAGCGCCAGCACGATCGACGGCCCGGTGGTCCAGCTCATGTGCCGGATGTGGGTGAACAGATCCGTGCCCGCCACCGCCGGCGCCAGGTTGGTGGTATCGGAAAGCGGCGACATCTTGTCCCCGAAATAAGCCCCGGAGATCACCGCGCCGGCGGTAATCGCCTCCGACAGGCCGAGCCCCATCGAAACCCCGATCAGGCCGACCCCGAGGGTGCCGGCCACGGTCCAGGAGCTGCCGATGCTGAGCGCCGCGATCGCCGAGATCAGGCAGGTCGCGGCGTAGAAGATCTGCGGGTGCATCAGGTCCAGGCCGTAGTAGATCAATGCCGGTACCGTGCCCGCCATCATCCAGGTGCCGATCAGCGCGCCGACCGAGAGCAGGATGAAGATCGCGCCCATCGCGGTGCCGATGCCGAGCACCATCGCATCCTGGATGTCGCTCCACGCGTGTCCGTTGCGCACCGCGACGATGGAGGCGATCGCCGCGCCGATGATCAGCACGATCTGATTGGCGCCGCCGGAGGAGTCCGAACCGAACAGGTATACCGACAAAGCCAGCAGCGCGATCAGCGACAGTACCGGAGTCAACGCCTGGATCAGGGTGGGGGATTTGGGTTCGGTCATTCGGTCCGTCGCTTTGTGGTCGCCTTGAGCGCCAGCGCGCGATAGTAGCGCACTTGCGCGCATCGCCGACAGCCCGCATATTGCCCCGGTTGCATTCAGACCTTGATCATGGGCCGCTACTCGCTCGTCAATCCGCCCTGCCCCGACCCCGGCCGCACCCTCGATTGGGGTCGGCTTCCGGGCGCTTCCGCCGCGCTGGCGATCGCGCAGGCCGCGAGCGCGGGCGACCGGCTGGTGGTCGTGGTCGCGACCGACTCGCGCGCGGCCCAGATCCTGGAGGACGAGATCGGCGCGTTCGCCAGCGCGCCGCCGGCGCCGTTTCCGGATTGGGAAACGCTGCCCTACGATCAGTTCTCGCCCCATCCGGACATCGTGTCGGACCGGATTTCCACGCTGTACCGACTGCGCGGGCAGCGCCACGGGGTGCTGGTGCTGCCGGCCCAGACGCTGCTGCAGCGACTGGCGCCGCGCAGCTACCTGCACGGCAGCGGACTGGTGCTGGAACCGGGCCAGCGGCTCGACACCGCCAGCGAGCGGCGGCGCCTGGAGGAAGCCGGCTACCGCTGCGTGCCCCAGGTTCAGGACCGCGGCGAGTTCGCGGTGCGCGGATCGCTGCTCGATCTGTTTCCGATGGGCGCGGCGCTTCCGTACCGGATCGAGCTGTTCGACGACCTGGTCGAGACCGTGCGCACGTTCGATCCCGAGACCCAGCTCACGGTGGAACCGGTCGACTCGGTCAATCTGCTGCCGGCGCGCGAGTTTCCGTTCGACCCCGACGCCATCGAGCGCTTCCGCGGCGCGTTTCGCAACCGTTTCGACGGCGACCTGCGCCAGTGCCACGTCTACCAGGACGCCAAGCAGGGGCTGGCCGCGAGCGGCATCGAGTATTACCTGCCGCTCTTTTTCGAGCGCACCGACACCCTGTTCGACTACCTGCCCGAGGACGCGCTGCTGGTGCTCGAGACCGGGGTCGCCGCGGCCGCGCGGGCGTTTTGGGACAACCTGAGCGAGCGTTACGAGGATCGCCGCCACGACGTCGAACGGCCGATCCTCACGCCGGGGGAACTCTACCTCAGTCCGGACGAGCTGGAGGCCATGCTGCGCGGGTACGCGCGGATCGGCTTCGCCCGCGAGCGCGAGGCCAGCGCGCGCTTCGGGCTCGAGCCGCCCCCGGTGGTGGACATCCATGGCGGAAGGAGCCAGCACGAGGCGCTGGACGCGCTGCTCGGCCAGGCCGCCGGGCCGGTGGTGGTGGCGTTGGAATCGGCCGGCCGGCGCGAGGTCGTGGCCGATCAACTGGCGGCGCTCAGCCACCGCCCCGTGAGCGTGGCCTCGATCGCCGAGGCGCTCGAGGCCGAGCCGGGCCTGTACGTGACGGTCGCGCCGCTGGACGACGGCTTCCACCGCCGCGATCCCTGGCTGACGGTGCTGACCGAGCGCCAGCTGCTCGGCTATCGGGCGCCGCAGGGGCGCCGCGCGCGCCGCGCCGGCCGCCCGCCCGAGGCGATCATCCGGGATCTCGCCGACTTGAGCCTCGGCGCCCCGGTCGTGCACGAGGATTACGGGGTCGGCCGCTATCTGGGATTGAGCCGGATCGACACCGGCGCGGTCGACGCCGAGTTCCTCGCGATCGAGTACCTGAACGGCGACAAGCTGTACGTGCCGGTGTCCTCGCTGCACCTGATCAGCCGCTACACCGGCGCCTCGCCCGAGAACGCACCGCTGCACCGTCTCGGCAGCGGCCAGTGGGAGAAGGCCAGGCGCCGGGCCGCCGAGAAGGCGCGCGACGTGGCCGCCGAACTGCTCGACCTGTACGCGCGGCGCGCGGCGCGCGAGGGCCGTTCGCTGAGCGTCGACGACGCGCTCTATCACCAGTTCGCGAGCGCCTTTCCGTTCGAGGAGACTCCCGATCAGGCGCGCGCGATCGAGACCGTGATCGCCGATCTGGCCGGACCCAGGCCGATGGATCGGGTGGTCTGCGGCGACGTCGGATTCGGCAAGACCGAGGTCGCGCTGCGCGCCGCGTTCGTCGCGGTCCAGGCCGGGCGCCAGGTCGCGCTGCTGGTGCCGACCACGCTGCTGGCCCAGCAGCACTACCGCAACTTCCTCGACCGCTTCGCCGACTGGCCGGTCCGGATCGAGGCGCTGTCGCGGTTCCGCTCGCGCGGCGAGGTCCAGCGCGTGCTCGCCGAGCTGGCCGACGGGCGCCTCGACATCGTGATCGGCACCCACCGGCTGCTGCAGTCGGACATCCGGTTTCAGAAGCTGGGGCTTTTGATCGTCGACGAGGAACACCGGTTCGGGGTGCGCCAGAAGGAAAAAATCAAGCAACTGCGCGCCGAGGTGGATCTGCTGACCCTGACCGCGACCCCGATCCCGCGCACCTTGAACATGGCGTTGAGCGGGCTCAGGGATCTTTCGATCATCGCCACCGCGCCGGCCCATCGCCTCGCGGTCAAGACCTTCGTCGGCCAGTGGCACACCGCGACCATCCGCGACGCGGTTCAGCGCGAGCTGCAGCGCGGCGGGCAGATCTACTTCCTGCACAACGAGGTCAAATCGATCAAGCGCATCGCGCGCGAGCTGGAGGCGCTGTTCCCGCACGCGCGCCTCAAGGTCGCCCACGGTCAGATGCCCGAGCGCGAGCTGGAACAGGTGATGCTGGATTTCTATCGCCAGCGCTTCAACCTGCTGGTGTGCACCACGATCATCGAGAGCGGCATCGACGTGCCGACCGCCAACACCATCATCATCAACCGCGCGGACAAGTTCGGGCTGGCCCAGTTGCACCAGCTCCGCGGCCGGGTCGGGCGCTCCCACCACCGCGCGTACGCCTATCTGATCGTTCCACCGCGCAAGGCGATGACCGCCGATGCCGCCAAGCGCCTCGAGGCGCTGGCCGCGCTCGAGGACCTCGGCGTCGGCTTCACGCTGGCGACCCACGACCTGGAAATCCGCGGCGCGGGCGAGCTTCTGGGCGACGAACAGAGCGGGCAGATCACCGAGATCGGCTTCGAGCTGTACATGGAGCTGTTGGAGCGCGCGGTGGCGGCGCTGAAGTCGGGCCGGGCCCCGGACCTGGAAGGACCGCTGGATCGCGGCTGCGAGATCGACCTGCACCTGACCGCGCTGATCCCGGAGGACTACCTGCCCGACGTGCACGCGCGGCTGGTGCTGTACAAGCGCATCGCCAGCGCCCCTGACGACGAGGCGCTGGATGCGCTCAAGGTGGAGATGATCGATCGTTTCGGGCTGCTGCCGGAGGCGGTCAAGAACCTGTTCGCGGTGGCCTCCCTGCGGATCCGCGCGGCGGCGCTGGGGATCCGGCAGCTCGAACTGGGCGCCAGCGGCGGCAAGGTGGTGTTCGCGAGCGCGACCGAAGTGGAGCCGGCCACGGTGATCCGGCTGATCCAGCAGCACCCGCGCCGCTATCGGATGGATGGCGAGCACACGCTGCGCCTGAAAACCGAGCTCGAGGCGGGCGAGGATCGGGTGCGCGCCGCCCGCGCGCTGATTGAGCAGCTTAAGGTGAAAGATGCAGCCTAGCCTGCGCCCGGTACTGCTGGTCCTGGCCGCGCTCTCCGGCGCCTGGCCGCTCGCGCTATGGGCCCAGGACCAGACCGAGGACCGATACCAGGTCGAGGTGATCGTGTTCGCGCGCCCGGAACTGCGGACCTCGTATTATCGCTGGCCCGGAGAACCCGACACTGGCAGCGCGATCGACTTCGAGCCTGTCGCCGCGGACGACCCGGCCACGCCGCCGGGAACGGTGTTCGGGGACGCGGCGAGCCGGCGCTTTCCCGACCCGGTCGCGCCGGCCCAGCCCAGTCCGCTGACCCCGGCTGGCCCGGTGTTCGAGCCGCTCGAGCCGGAGGCCTGGTGGCTCGCGGAGGACTGGCGGCGGCTGGCCGAGGCCCGCGATTACCAGCCGCTGGTGCACCTGGCCTGGCGCCAGCCGGCGGCGAGCTTCGGCGAGCCGCAGCCGGTGCGGGTTCACGGCGGCGGGGTGATCGAGCACCGCTCGGTCGACGCCTCCCGCCTGCTGTTCGGTGTCGAGCAGCGAATCGAGCCGATCGAGGCGATCGACGGCACGGTGGCGCTGGAGCGGGGCCGGTTCTTGCACCTGCGCGTCGACCTGGCGCTGCATACGCCGGCGCGCGGCGGGCACGGTCACCCGCTGGACCCGATCACGCTCGAGCACGGCGGGTCGTATTTCACCTTTCGACTGACCGAGCGGCGCCAGATCCAGACCGGGATCGTCAATTATTTCGATCACGAGCGCTTCGGGCTGATCGCGCTGGTCGAGAAGTGGGAGCCACCGGGGCAGGAACCGGTCCTGCGCTGACTTCACCGCGCGGCGCTGCGATAATAGACCGTTTGCGCCGCGACCGCGGCTAGCCCGGAAGTTGCACGAGTTGCCGGAATTGTCGGCGGATTCCACGAGTGCAGCTTGGCCGATCGCCCGCCGAGGGGTAGCCGTAGCTACCGCTCAAGGGGGATCGGGCGAGATGCGCC
>JBFJNB010000109.1:0-7662 GCA_041633655.1 Lysobacterales bacterium
CGGCCGCGCGCGCCGCCGGGCCCGCACGTCGGCCACGCCAAGCACCAGTCCGAAACCGATCGAGGCCCAAGCGATGACCCGTACGTCGCGCAGGTCGGTCGCGACCAGGCCGGCGAACAGCGCTCCGGCGATGACCAGCGGGACCGTGGCCAGCACCAGCCAGCGGGCGAGTGTCCGGGAGGGAACGGACGGAAACGCCGCGCTCGCGCTGCCGGTCGCGAGAGCGCCGAGTTCGCGCCGAAAATAGACGATTACCGCGGCCAGGCTGCCGAGATGGATCGCCACGTCCAGCAGCAGACCCTGGTCCTCGCCGAGCAGGTGTCCGGCAAGGATCAGGTGGGCCGAGCTGGACACCGGCAGAAACTCGGTGACCCCCTGCACGAGCGCCAAAACGAAGATCTCAAGGATGCTCATGGACCGGTGGATCCTGAAGCCTGGAGCGGTTGGTCAAGGTAGCGCTCGATAGCATACGGCACGCGACGCGCCAGGTCCCACGGAGGTTGCGGTTTTGCCGCAGGCAAAGAAGCGGGCTCAGTGGGACCGTTCCGCGTCATGCTCGCGATACGTCACCCTGTAGATGGCGTTGGCTTTGTCGTCGGAGATCAGTAGCGAACCGTCAGGCATGACCAGCAGGTCGGCCGGGCGGCCCCATTCCTCCTCGCCTTGCAGCCAACCCTCGGCGAACACCCGATAATCGGTCGCCTTCCCGTTCGAATCGAGGGTCACCCGGGTCACCCGGTAGCCGATCTTGCTGCTGCGGTTCCACGAGCCGTGTTCGGCGATGAGGATCTGGCCGCGATAGGCCGGGGGAAACATCTCGCCGGTGTAGAACTTCATCCCCAGCGGCGCCACGTGCGGCCCCAGCTCCTGCGCCGGGGCGACGTAATCGGCGCACGACTTATCACCCCCGAACTCGGGATCGATCACGCTGGCGCCGTGGCAGTACGGGTAGCCGAAATGCATTCCTGCGCGCGGCGCGTGGTTCAGCTCGCACGGGGGCAGGTCGTCGCCGAGCATGTCGCGGCCGTTGTCGGTGAACCAAAGCTCGCCGGTGGTTGGGTGCCAGTCGAAGCCGACGCTGTTGCGCACCCCGCGGGCGTAGGTCTCGATCCCGGTGCCGTCCAGGTTCATCCGTTTGATCTCGGCGTAGCCGGGTTCGTCGCAGATGTTGCACGGGGCGCCGACCGGCACGTACAGCTTGCCGTCCGGACCTATACCTAAGTACTTCCAGCCGTGGTGGCGGTCGGACGGGAACGCGTCGGAGACCACCACCGGGGCGGGCGGATCGCTCAAGTGGTCTTCGATATCGTCGAGGCGGTAGATCGTGCTGACCGCGCCAATGTAGAGGTCGCCGTCGCGGTAGGCGATTCCGCTCGGAAGGTTGAGGTCGGAGGCAAGCGTGTGCACGCGGTCGGCGCGGAAATCGCCGTCCTCGTCGACGATCGCGTACACGTTGCCGGCCCGTCGCGAGCCGACGAACAGCGTGCCGCGCTCGCCGAGAGCCAGCGCGCGCGCGTTCTCGACGCCGTTGGCGTAGACCTCGATCGAGAATCCGTCGGGGAGGCGGATTTGCTCGAGCGGCAATTCCGCCGCCGCCGCGGAAGCGGCGCAGATAGCCAGCAGCGCAATGGCCCGGTTCGTCATTTTCAATCCTCCTAGTGCTCGTCCTGGTCGGTCACGGCGGCCTCGAAACGTTCGAGAATGAACTCGGCCGCCCAACTCTCGAGCCGGGAATCGCGGATGAACCCGCAGTGGCCACCGAAAGGTGACAGCCACAGCTCCGCGCATGACGGCAGCTCGAGTTCGAGAAAGTCAGCCAACGGGATCAGCGGATCGTCTTTCGCGGTCACGATCGTGGTCGGCACCTGGAGTGCGGCCAGCCGCTCTCCGGCCACCGAATACCCGTTCAGATACGCACTCAGCCCGGGAAACTCAGTATATCGTTCCACCAGCGCTGCGGTCAGATCGCGCATTCCTAAGCGGAGCATCCCGTCGAGCGCGAAGCGATCCGGAAACAGGGCCTGCTTGCGCCGGAGGCTTCGGCGCCATTTGCGCATGAAATAACGCTGGTACAGCCAGGACGCTTCCTCGATCGCGTCCAGTCCCGCGGCGGGTTGGATCAGCGGGCTGACCGCGACCACCCGGCGCAACGGGATGCCCGCGGCGGGCGCCCGCAGCGCCACCCGCAACGCGAAGTTGCCGCCGAGAGAGTAGCCCGCCAGCATCACCGGCCGACCCGGCCACTCGGCGGCGATCGCGGCAACCGCGCCGACGACCTCGTCCAGCCGGCACGAATGAAAGATGTCCGGATTCAGGTGCTCGGTCTCGCCGTGATCGCGGAAGTTGAGCCGAAACACCGCGTAGCCGGCAACCCAAAGGCGGTGCGCGGCCTCCACCAGATAAGTCGAGTCGACGCTGCCGGCCCACCCGTGCAGCAGCACCGCCAATCCGCGCGGCGTGGCCGGTTCGCTGCAGACGCCTTTCAGGCGCACGCCGTCGCCGGCATCGACGATCCGCTCGCGCTCGGTCGCCAGCATCGCCCGAGCCCGGCGCCGGACCAGCAGGCGGCGCAGCCCGGAGCTGGCCAGGACCGTCTGCAGGTGCGGGTTGCGCAGCATCGTGCCGGGCTCGAAGCGGGCCTCAAGCATCGCGTTCCACGATCTCGACGACGGCCGCGCGCGCCTGCTGCGCGATGTCCCGGCGGCCTACACCCTCCGGCTCGATCGGCGCGAGGAAATGGATCTCGACCGTGGCCGGGGGCCCGCCGAGGATGCGCAGGAAATTGACCAGGAACGGCTCGCCGGGTCGGAACGCGATCGTGCGATGGTAGCGCCCGGCGCGCTCGTATCGGATCGCGACCGGCTGGATCGGCGTGCCCGACGCCACCGCGGCGGCCAGCAGGCGGCCGTGAAACGGCAGCACCGGGACCCCGGGGCCGGTGCGCCCCTCGGGGAAGATCGCCACCGAGCCGCCGACTTGCAGGCGCTCGGTCAGCGCCTCGACCACGGCTTGCTGGGACGAGCCCGAGCCGCGGCGATGGAATACCGACTCACCGGCCTTGGCCATGTACCCCACCAGCGGCCAGCGGGCAATCTCCGCCTTGGCCACGAAGCCGGCTCCGACCTGGCTGTGGATGACCATGATGTCGAGCCAGGACACGTGATTGGCCACCAGCAGCACCGGGTGGGGCAGCGGCGCGCCGACGGTCCGGCTGCGCAGCCCGCACAAGCGCACCGTGCCGGCGGCCCACCACGCCATCGCGGCGTGGTCCAGGCGCCGGCCGTCGCGATCGCGACGGTTCTTGCCGTAACGGATGATGGCGAGCGTGATCGGCAGCGCGATGAATGCATGGAGGACGAACAGCGGCGCCCGCCACAGGTAGCGCAGCGGGCGCATCCAGTCGACCCGGGTGGCGCTCGCGCGTGCGACCCGGCGATTCATCAGGCTGCCTTCAAAGCGTCGGCCTGCTCGGCGAGACCGGTGATGTGGTCGTCCCAGTAGCGCGGCTGCGCGAACCACGGAAAGCACAGCGGAAACGCCGGGTCGTCCCAGCGCCGCGCGATCCAGGCGGCGTACTCGATCATCCGCTGGGCGCGCAGCGCTTCCACCAGCTTCAGTTCCCGGCGGTCGAATTCCATGAACTGCTCGTAGCCTTCCAGCAGCGCGTCCAACTGGCGCGCGCCGATTTGCGGATCACCGTCCAACAGCATCCAGAAATCCTGCACCGCCGGGCCGGTCAGGCAGTCGTCGAGATCGACCATATGCGGGCCGTGGTCGGTCCACAGCACGTTGCCGCGGTGGCAGTCCCCGTGGATCGATCCCTCGCGGCAGTCCCGCGCGGCCTCGAACCGTGCCGCGATCAGCGGTTTGATCACCCCGGCCACCTCGCGGTAGCGCGGCCTCTGCTCCGCCGGCAGCAGGCTGCCGGCGAGCAGGAACTCGACCGCCCCCTCGACCCGAGACGGGTCCAGGATGCGCGGCCGATGGTGGAACTCGAGGCTGCGCCCGGCGCCGTGAATGCGCCCCAGCAGGCGCCCCATCCAGGCCAGGTTCTCGGGGTTCTCCATGACCGGCTCGCGCCCGCCCTGGCGCGGAAACAGCGCGAACCGGAATCCCGCGTGCGTGAGCAGCGTGCGCCGCGCGAAACTGAGCGGCGCCACCACCGGAATCTCGCGCTTGGCCAGCAGCCGCGCGAAGCGGTGCTCCTCGCCGATCGCCGCGTCGCTCCAGCGTCCGGGGCGGTAGAACTTGGCCACCACCGGGGAGCCGCCCTCGATCCCGACCTGGTAGACCCGGTTCTCGAAGCTGTTCATCGCCAGCAGGTGACCGTCGACCGCCAGGCCGACCGATTCGACCGCGTCCAGCACCAGCTCCGGAGACAGGCCGTCGTAGGGCCGCCCGTCGGATGGGCTGCCGCCCTCGTAGCGCGGGTCGAATCCGGTCACCGCGGCCCGGCGCGATCGAGAATCGCAATCGTCATCCGGGAGATGCAGACCAGGTCGCCGCCGGCATCGCGAATCTCGATCCCCCAGACGTGGCTGCGGCCGCCGATGTGCAGCGGCCGCGCGGTCGCGGTCACCGTTCCTTCGCGCACGGCCTTGACGTGGTTGGCGTTGATCTCCATCCCGACCGCGTACTGGCGCGACTGATCGATCATCAGGGTCGCCGCGACACTGGCGATGGTCTCGGCCAGCGCGCACGAGGCCCCGCCGTGCAGCAGGCCCAGCGGTTGGCGGGTGGTGTCGTCGACCTCCATCGCCGCGCGCAGGTAGTCCGGCCCGACCTCGGTGAAGCGGATGCCCAGGTGCCCCACCAGAGAGCGCCGGCGGTGCTCGTTGAGTTGCTCCACCTTCGGAAGTTCCCGCCAGATCCGGGTGCTGGCATCGTTCATTTCACCGTCCTGACAGCCCGACAGGCTGCTTTGCTGACCAAACCGCTCACTATATCGAAATTTGCCGTGGCGGTGGATTGGGGGACAATACTAGCGGCGCTTCCTAGACAGAACACTAGAGCGATGCAGCGCTCCGACGACAATTTCCTGGTCACCAACCGCGCCACCGGCACCGTGTTCCAGGTGCAGCCCGGCGAGGCGGTGCTGGCGGCTGCCCACCGCCAGGGGATCCACCTGGCGTATAGCTGCCTGAACGGCACCTGCGCGGCCTGCAAGGCTCAGGTGATCGAGGGCGAATGGGGCTATCCGCTGCTGCCGGCCGAGGCGCTGGAGCCCGGCGAGGCCGAGGCCGGGCTGGCGCTTCTGTGCCAGGCCGTGCCGCGCAGCGACCTGACCATCGTCGCGCGCGAGCCGGCCGCGCTGAAGGACATCGTGACCCGGGTGCTGCCGACCCGGGTGGCCGAGATAAGCTTTCCCAACCCTGAAGTCGCGCTGGTGCGGCTGCGCCTGCCCAAGGGAATGCGCCTGCCGTACCTGGCGGGCCAGTATCTGGACGTGATGCTGGCCGACGGCAAGCGCCGGGCATTCTCCATCGCCGGGGCGCCGGCGCCATCATCCGGCACCCTGGAGCTTCACGTCCGGCGGGTCCCGGGGGGTGGCTTCACCGAGCGCGTGTTCACCACGCTGAAAGTCGGCGACCTGCTGCGGATCGAGGCGCCGCTGGGGACGTTCTTCGTGCGCGAGCGCTCGCTGCGGCCGATCATCTGCGTGGCCGGTGGCACCGGGTTCGCGCCGATCAAGGCGATCGTCGAGCAACTGCTGGCCGACGAGGACTTCCGCCCGTTGCAGCTCTATTGGGGGGCGCGCAACCGATCGGATCTGTATCTCGACGAGCTGGCGCGGGGCTGGGCCGAGCGCTTCGAACACATCCGCTACACGCCGGTGCTGTCGGACAACGACGACCCCCGCTGGTCGGGGCGCACCGGGCTGGTGCACGAGGCGGTGATCCACGATCACGACGACCTGTGGCCGTTCGACGTCTACATGAGCGGCCCGCCGGTGCTGATCGACGTCGGGCGCCATGCGTTCGCCGAGCATGGCCTGCCGGAACGGCACCTGTACTACGATTCGTTCGAATTCGCCCCCGACGTGCGCGCGATCCGCGGCTCCCCCGCGACCGAGGATCAGGTCTGACGGGATCGGTCGAAGGCCTCAGCCGCGAGCCTCGAAGTACGCCCGCTCCGAAATGCGCTGCCACGGCCGCACCGCGTCGCGGAAGGCGACGTAGGAATCGTAGATCTCCTGGCTCAGCGGATCGCGCGCGGCGACCTCGGCGACGACCTGGTCGGAGATCTCCCGCAGCCGGTTCATGACCTCGTCGGGAAACCGCCGCAGCTCGACCTTGTGCTCGGCGAGCAGCGCCTTCAACGCCTCGCCGTTGCGCGCGGTGTACTCGGACAACATCTCGTCGTTGGCCGCGCGGCAGGCGTATTCGACGATCGCCTTCAGGTCGTCCGGCAGCGCCTCGAACGCGGCCTTGTTGACCATGCACTCCAGGGTCGTGCCCGGCTCGTGCCAGCCCGGGTAGTAGTAGTAGCGGGCCGCCTGAAACAGTCCGAACGCGCGATCGTTATAGGGGCCGACCCATTCGGTGGCGTCGATCGCGCCGGTCTGCAGCGCGGTAAAAAGCTCCGCCCCCGGCAACGTGACCGGGTTGCCGCCGGCGCGCTCGAGCACCTCGCCGCCGAGCCCGGGGATGCGCATCTTCAGGCCCCTGAGATCGGCGACGGTGTTGATCTCTTTGTTGAACCAGCCGCCCATCTGCACCCCCGAGTTGCCGGCCGGGAACGGCACCAGCCCGAACCGGTCGTAGAGCCGGGTCCACAGCTCCAGTCCACCGCCGTGGTACAGCCAGCCGTTCATCTCCTGCGCGTTGAGGCCGAACGGGACCCCGCTGAAGAACTGGGTCGCCTCGGATTTGCCTTTCCAGTAATAGGCCCCGCTGTGGCCCATCTCCGCAGTGCCGCGCGAGACCGCGTCAAACACCTCGAACGCGGGCACCAGCTCGCCGCCCCCGTACACCGTGACCTTGAGCCGGCCGGCGCTCATCCGGGTGACCGCCTGGGCCAGGTAATTGGCGGCCGAGCCCAGCCCCGGGAAGTTGCGCGGCCACGAGGTCACCAGCTTCCAGTGGCGCGGCTTGTCATTGCGCACGGTGGCCCCGGGTGCGGCGTCCTCGCGAGCGCAGCCGGCCAGCGCCAGCGCCCCCGCTGAAAGTCCAGCTTGCTCCAAGAAATGGCGTCTGTTCATCGCGTTGGTCCACTCCGTCAGGCGGTCCAGTTTAGGCAATCCCGTGCTCGAGACAAGCGGCGCGCTGTCCGTTGGACTGCTAAACTAGGCATGGCGCTGACTGCGTGCGGAGGATCGCGCGATGAAGGAGTTTATCGGCCATTACAAGCTGGTGGGTGAGCTTGGCCGCGGCGGCATGGGCGTCGTCTACAAGGGATTCGACCAGGGGCTCAATCGCGACGTCGCGATCAAGGTGCTGTCGGAATCGCTGGCGCGCGACGAAGCCGTGGTGGAGCGGTTCAAGCGCGAGGCCAAGTCGATGGCCGCGCTCAACGATCCGCACATCATCCAGATCTATTTCATCGGCGAGGACGACGGCGCGCCGTACTTCGTGATGGAGTACGTCGACGGCGAGTCTCTGAGCCAGCGCCTGAAGCGCGAGGGCCGGCTGTCAGTGGCCGAGGCGCGGCGGATCCTGACCC
>JBFJNB010000110.1:0-7615 GCA_041633655.1 Lysobacterales bacterium
ATCGCGTCGCGAACCGCCTCGTGCAGGCGCAAACCGTCCCGGCTCTCGGCGATGAACGGCAACTGAGCGAGCCGCTCGTACCCTTCGCGAGCGTCGACATCGGGGAACAGCGCCGCCAGCACGGGCTCGGTCACACGCCGGACAACCGCGACCGCTTGCAGCCATTCCCGAACCCGCGAATCCGCCACGTCGGCGAGAAACACCCGGGTCATTTCGCGCACCACCGATTCCAGCGGCGTGGTGCCGGGATCGATTCCGGTTCGCTCGAGCGCGAGCGCCGCGGCCAGCTGCAGCGACAACGGGTGTCCGCGGGCCACTTCGTTCAAGCGCCGGTGTTGCCCGGGGTCGATCCCGGCCCGAACCAGCAATTCACCGGACTCGGCCTCGGTCAGCGTTTCCAGCAGCAGGCCCTGGTAAGAACCCTGCCACTGAAGCTCGGTCAGCCAGCGCGGCTGCGGCGGCTCCCGCCCGGCCAACACCAGCCGGGCGTGGTCGGGCAGCGCGGGCACCAGCGAGCGGCGCAACCAGGCATCCATCAGCCGGAACACTTCGTAGGCATCGAACATCAGCACCACCGGCCGTGGCAGGCCGTCGATCGCCTCAATCGCCTCTGCCAGGTCCACAAGCGGGCGGCCGAGCTTGGCGACCAGCTCGCGCAAAAAGCCGCCCGGCGTGGGCTCCAGTTGGCGGCAATCGAACTCGAGCACGCTCGCGCCGCGGGCGCGCGCCTCTTCGGCAAAACGCTCGAGCAGAGTGGACTTCCCGACCCCGGGGATGCCATGCACGTGATGGATGACCGGGCCGTCCTCATCGAGGCCGGCCAGCAGCGCGTCAAGTTCGCGCCGGCGACCGACAAAGGTCGAGCGAGCGCGTTGCTCGAGCAGCTCGTCCATCCGACGGGGCACGGGCGTGGGCTGCATGCTATCGGCGCTCCCGCTTCCGGGGTGGGGCCGTCGGCCCGCAACGTGCGCGCGCGCTGACGCCGTTGCGGGCCGAAGCGACGTTCACTGAAGCGCGGTGACCGCCGCGGCCGGCGGCCACGGCTCGGGCACTTGGTTTCGGACCGGCGGAATGGACTTCAGGTAGGCGAAGATCGCTTCCAGGTCCTCATCGGTGAAGTGCTTGTACATCGGAATCGGCATCGGCGGCAGAATCACGCGGCCGCGGCCGAGATGGCGGCCGCTGCGGATCGTGTCGACGAAGTTGCGCAGCGTCCAGCGCCCGAGACCGGTCTCCTCGTCCGGGGTCAGGTTGGCGGTGAAGCTGACCCCCCAAGGACCGGAAAACGCGGTATTGGTCTCCGCCGAGGTCATCGCCCACGGCCCGGCCGGGAGCACCGGCGGGGGAGGCAACTGCACCGTCTCGGGGTGGCCGGACAGCATCCGGGTCCAGTCGGGCTCCGGCTCCCCGGTCGGCCCCGGCGCCCACGGCGTATGGCAGTCGTTGCAGCCGGACGTGGTCACCAGGTACTTGCCGCGTGCGACCTTTTCGTCGGCGAAGGCCAGCCCGGCCGCGCAGGCGATTGTGGTGCCGAGGATCATCGCGCCCAGTCCGCGGGTTCCCGCGGGGGACAAACGGGACTTCGAAATGGCCATCGGTTTGGCTCCTTCTCAAGGGTTGAGTTCGTACTTGATCCAGCGCTCGATCAGCGCCAGGGCTTCGAGATCGGGAATCGCGGTGCCTAGAGGCGGCATCTGCATCAGCGGGTGGCGCGAGCGCATCCGCAGCACCAGGACGCTCTCCTCGGGCCGTCCGGGCACCACCGCGCGGGGATCGTCCAGGCCCGGGGGACGAAACCGGGTGGGAGCCCTGAGCAGCGACGAGACCACCTTCGCGCGCGCCTCCGGGTCGCTCGGGTCCTGGGCCAGCAGCGTCGCCACCGGCACCGACGCCCCATTCGGGTCCGGGGCGCCGTGGCAGTGACCGCAGTTGGCGTGCAGATAGCCGAGCACCGCTCGCTCGATCGGCGAGGCGGCGCCGATTCGCGGAGCCGGCACCAGCAGCGCTGGCGGGTAGTCGCGCAGCAGGCCGCGCGCGACCAGCTCCGGCAGGTTCAACTCGCCCGGCGACGGCGGCGCCGCGCGCAGCGCCAGGGGGTCGCGATCGGGAGAAAGCTGCAATGCGCTGAAGCCGAGCACCGGCACCCGGGCACCCTCGTGGCACGCGCGGCAATCGTACTCGGACGGAATCTCGTAGCGGCCGTTGGGCGCCGTTGGCACCGGCAGCGCCCGGATCCCGGTCACTGGCGCAAGCCTGGCAGAGCCGCCCTGCTCGTCCCAGACGTAGACCGCGAACCGCCACGAGCCGTCGGCCAGCCGCTCGATCAGGCGGGTTTCGATCGGGCGGTCGAACGAAAACTCCTTCCACAGCCGGGTTCCGGGCGGAAACTCCCAGGCCGCGGGATCTGCGCCATCGATGGCCGAACCCGGCGGCAATTCGATCCAGCGCCGCTTGATCGCGCCGTCGGACCAGAGCTGATACTGGGGCGAAAACGAGTGAAGCTCCGGTCGCACGACGCCGAATGCCCCGTCGATATACAAGCCGGCGTCGCGCAGCTCATCGGGGAGCGGATCGGCGACGGCCGACGGAGCCGCCACAATCAGGACGCACAGCAAGACCCATCGGACCCGTATCGAGTTCATGACTCCTCGACGATCGAATTCGGTACGGGGCGTATCGTGCCGCGGGAACTGCAGGCGCGCATCGCCCGCGGGGAGCCATCGGCCGGACCACGACGGGCCACCCGGCGGGCCATGGGCGGCCGTTCATAGTCGATGGACTATCAGCCGGCAGCTCTCAAAATGCTATTGGCAGCAATAAGTTGGGTGTTGCGGGCCGCCAATTGCCGGGCCCGGTCCCAGCGCGCGGCCTCGCCGCGCGAACTCACCGCCAGCTTGTCGAGGATGTTGGCGACGTGACGCTTGACGGTGTGCGGGGACAGATCGAACGCACGCGCGATCAGCTTGTTGCTGTCGCCGGCGGCGATGCGCTCCAGCACCTGCATCTCGCGGGCGCTGAGCGGACCGTCGACGGCCGACGGCGCGGCACCCTCGCCGCGCCCGAGGCGCTGCGCCCATTCGGCGATGAGCGCGCGCTCGGTCCAGTCGAGCTCGCCGGCAAACGGGGCGGCCGCGAGCTGGCGCAGCACCACCGGCCCGGCCAGCGCCACACCGCCCAGCTCGCCGCTGCGCCCGACCGCCCGGACCACGGTTTTCAACTGGCGCGCGGCGGCGTCCGGCCGATCCGCGAGCAATAGCGCGTGGGCGTAGCGCAGGCGGGCTTCCTGGGCCAGCCCGATCACCTCCAGCGCGGCCGGCGAGCGCAGCGCCCGGGCCCAGGCGGCGCAGGCCTCCGGGTAGCGGCCGTCGAGCGCGGCGAGCCGGGCCGGGACCGTGGCCAGCGGCGCGCGCAGCATCGGGAAATTCTTGATCCGGTCTGGCGGCGGGATGCGCGCCGCGAACGCGCGCAGCGCCCCGCCCTCGCCCAGGGCGTCGGCCAGCCGGACCGCGTAAAACAGGTAATGGGCCAGCATCGAGGTGGGCTGCTCGGCCGGACCCGAGGGCGGGGCGCTGTCGAAATAGCGCAGCAGCGCCGCCAGCGCCGCCAGCGCCGGTGCAGACTCGCCCCGGGCCGCCTGTACCGCGGCCAGCGCGACATTGACGAACACCCCGAGCCGGGTCGGCGAGCCCAGCCAGCGGGCGTCGTCCTGCGCCTGGGTGATCCGCTCCAGCGCCTGATCCGGATCGCCGCCGAACAGCGCCAGCCAGGCGGCAATCACGTACGCCATCGCGCGCATCTGCGAGGGCGTGTCCCCGTTTCGGCGCATCACCCCGTCGACGAAGCGAATCAGCGGCCCGCGCATCCCCGGCAGCCAGACGTAGAGCGGGCGCTGAAAGCACTGGTACCAGACCTCGAGCCGATCGGTTTGCTCCAGCACGTCGAGCAGGTTCGCGTAGCACCGGGCGACCGCGCGGAACTGACCGCTGTCGAGCGCGTGCCAGGTGCGCGCCGCCAGCGCCAGCGCACGGGTCTCCAGCGGCAGCTTCTCCAACTCCAACCCGTTGAGTCGGCGCTTGGAATCCGCGGTCCAGCCGTTGCCGGTCAGCGCGATCGCCTCGAACACCTCGGCCCGCATGCGCCCGCGCTCGTCTCCGGACTCGGTAAACCCGATCCGGGCACGGCGCATCTCCTCACCGGCCGGGCGCCAGTCCCAGCGCGCCCACGCGACCTGGCCGCGCACCAGCGCCAACACCGGGGAGCCCTCCCGGAGCGCCGGCGGAAACTGCTCGATCAGGCGCAGCACGGGCTCGATCGCGCCGGCGGCCAGCAGCTCCTCGGCGACCGCCTCGAACACCCGCTCGGCGCGCTCCCAGTTGCCGGCGCGCAGCAGGAACGACAAGCGGCGGATCGGATCCGACTCGGTGTCGGCCGCGCGCGCGAGCAGCTCCGGCAGCGCATCGGCGTGCTCGCGGCGCAGGCGCTCGTCCAGGCATTCGCGAAACAGGTCGTGCAGGGTCAGGGTGCGGTCCGATCCGTCGAGCACCGACACGAACAGCCCGCGGCGCTCGACCTCCGCCAGCAGCTGTGCGGCCGAGTTGGCCCCGGTCACGGCGGCGCAACGCGCCGCGGTCAGCTCCGGCAGCACCGAGCAATGGACCAGGAATTCGCGCAGATCCGTCGGCAACTGATCGACGACCTCGGCCGCCAGGTAATCGAACATGTGTCGATCCATCGTCCACGCGCTGCCCTCGCCGCGACCGTTGGCAGCGGTATTCAGCGCCAGGCGCAGCCCGGCGGCCCAGCCACCGGTGCGCTGGTGCAGCCGGGTCGGGTCCAGGTCGCTGCCGGCGGCGTTGAGCAGCGCGGCGACCTCGTCGCGGGCGAACTCGAAGTCGGACTGACGCAGTTCGGCCAGTTGGTCGCGCGCGCGCAGCCGCGCAAGCGCAAGCGGCGGGTCGACGCGACTGGAGATGACCAGGCCCCAGTGCTCGGGCAGGCGCTCCAGCAGCGCGTCGAGGAACTCGAACACCGCAGGATCAGCGATCCGGTGCGCGTCGTCGATGACCACCAGGCCGCGCCCGACCTCGCTGGCGGCCAGCGCGTTGAGCAGGCCCGCGGCCACCCCGCGCCGGTCGCCCCCGTTGCCGACCGCGGCCGCGATCAGCGCGTCCGGGGCAGCCCGCCACGGCAGGTCGAACGGCTCCAGCGCGGCGAACAGGCAGACCAGGAAACGATGCAGGTCGTCGTCCTCATCGGCCGCGATCCAGGCCAGCGCGACGGCGTCGTCCAGGCCCTCCAGCTGGCGGGTCAGCGCCGCGGTCTTGCCGAACCCGGCCGGGGCGCTGAGCAGCGTCAGGTCGCGGGTCGCCAGCGCCTCCCCGAGTCGCTGTTCCAGCGCAGCGCGCGCGATCAGATTGCCACGCGCCAACGGCGGCTGGATCTTGGTCAGCGCGAACGGGGGGGTCTGCATTGGGACGGGCGTTCAGGCATCGCTTCGCGACTGCGGCAAAAGGTTTCACCAAATCGGACCCGCGGGTCCGATCCCGAACGACGGGGGCGCCAATTATCGCACGCAGCACCGCTGGCCCCAAGCAATTTCGACTCCCGCGGGGCCAAACGTTTTAGAATCGACCCGGGCACCAGCGAAGGAATCAGCGATGGACGAATCGGTCAACGTTTTCGGTGAACCGCTCGCCGGCTGCAGCGACAAGCCCAGGACCGGCTTCTATCGCGACGGCTGCTGCAACACCGGCAGTGACGATGTCGGCTCGCACACGGTGTGCGTGGAGGTGACCGCCGAATTTCTCGAGTTCTCGCGTGCACGCGGCAACGACCTGTCCACGCCGGTGCCCGAGTTCGGCTTCCCGGGACTCCAGCCGGGGGACCGCTGGTGCCTGTGCGCGGCGCGGTGGCTGGAAGCGCAGCAGAGCGGCCGGGCGCCGCGGGTGGTGCTGCGTGGAACCCACCTGCGCGCGCTGGAGATCGTGCCGCTTCAGTTGTTAAAGAAGCACGCGCTCGATCTGAGCTAGAAAAAGCGACCCGATCCCGAGCGCGCTGGCCGCCCCCAGCGTAGTCAGGATCGAGGCCTTGAACCGCAACGCCAGCACCGCGGCGACCGCGGTGATCAGCACCAGCGGCCAGCGAACCGACGCCGGTGCCGGGAGCTCCAGCGAGACCCAGCCGATCCGCCGGGTCGTCACTTCGGCGAACAGTGCGTGCAGCGAAAACCAAAGCGCCAGATTGGCGATCACCCCGACCACGGCCGCGGTCACCGCCGCCAGTGCGCCGCCCAGCAGCCGGTTCCGCCGCAGCCGCTCCAGGTAAGGGGCGCCGAGGAAGATCCACAAAAAACACGGAACGAACGTGACCCAGACGGTCAGCAGCGCGCCGAGCAGGCCGGCCAGGTCCGCCGGCAGCACGCCGGGGTTGCGATAGGCGGCGACGAAGCCGACGAACTGGACCACCATGATCAGCGGCCCGGGCGTGGTCTCGGCCATCGCCAGCCCATCGATCATTTCCCCCGGCGATAGCCAGGCCTGGGCCTGGACCGCCTCCTGGCTGACGTAGGCGAGCACCGCGTAGGCGCCGCCGAAGGTCACTACCGCCATCTTGCTGAAGAACGCGCCGATCGCTGCAAATACGTGGTCCCCGCCGAGGGCCCAGGCCAGCAGCACGGTCGGCCCGAGCCACAGCGCGCCGAAACCCGCGATCAGCGCGGCCGCGCGAATGACCCCGGGCGGCCGGTCCAGGTCCGGTTCGGGGTCCGGCTCGGTCGCCGGGGCGCGTCCCCGCGGGAACAACCGGGAATGAACCAGCCCGGTCAACGCCGCGGCGAACACTACCCACGGAAACGGCACCCGGAAGGCGGCCATCGCCACGAACGCGAGCGCCGCCAGCGAGGCCAGCAGGGGCGTCGCCAGCGAGCGCCGCGCGATGCGGATCATCGCCTGGAGCACGATCACGATGACCGCCGCCTTCAGGCCGAAGAACAGCCCCCGGACCAGCGCCAGCGAACCCGCGTGCAGGTACAGGTAGCTCAACGCGAGGATCACCGCGAATCCGGGCAGGATGAACAGCGTCCCGGCGATCAGGCCGCCGCGCATCCGGTGCAGCATCCAGCCGACGTAGGTCGCCAGTTGCTGCGCCTCGGGGCCGGGCAGCAGCATGCAGAAATTCAGCGCGGCCAGGAACCGCTGCTCTCCGATCCAGCGCTTTTCCTCGACCAGGATCCGGTGCATCAGCGCGATCTGCCCGGCCGGGCCGCCGAAGCTGAGCAGCCCGATCCGGGCCCAGACCCGGGTGGCCTCCCACAGGCCGACCGTCGGGCGCACCGCGGCGTCGTTCATCCGGGTTGATCCCTGAAGTAGCGGTACAGGCTCTCGAAGATGATCGCGCCGCGCTCGAGCCTGAGGTCGTCGTCGGCGGTGGCCGCGGCCAGCCCGTCGAGCAGATGCGCGATCCCCGGCGTTTCGGGACGCCGGTATTTGGCGTCCTTCAAGTCGATGTCGTGGACGATCTCGGCCAGCCGGGCGAGCGCCGGATCGTCGCCGCCGAGCGCCTCGGCCAGCACCTCGAAGGTGCAGCGGTCGCCCCGGTGGGTGAATTCGGCCTCGTA
>JBFJNB010000111.1:0-7513 GCA_041633655.1 Lysobacterales bacterium
CCACAGAGCGCCCCGCTCATCGATCAAGAATGCGCGGGCATCGTTGTGGGCATCGGGCAATTCGGGCGAAGGATGGTAGCGCGTCAATGTCAGGTTGAATCCGTAAGGATTGAGCTTGCTTACCCCACCGCTATAGGTGCCGATCCACAATGCCCCGGAGCGGTCCTCGTAAATCGACTGGATCCGGTCATCCGACAGGCTGGCCTGGTCATAGCCATCGTGCTTGTAATGGACAAACGAATGCTGTTCTGGCTCGAAGCGATTCAGGCCGCCTCCGTAGGTGCCGATCCACGTCCGGCCGCTGGAGTCCTCGAGAATGCTGGTGACGTTATTATTGGACAGCGTCCGAAAATTTTTCGCGTCGTGGACGAAGTGTGCGACGTTTTCACGGGCAGCATCGAGAACGTACAAGCCGCTGGATTCGGTCCCGATCCACAATCGCTGCTCCTGGTCCTCGTGAATCGCGTTAACGGTGGCTGTGCCGAGTCCGGCACGCCCCACAATATGGGTAATGCGGCCGGTTTCTGGATTCATCCGATTGAGTCCCTCGCCGGTCCCGATCCACAACTCTCTCGCGGCATCCTCATAGATCGCCAGAATCACGTCACTGCTTAGACCCCCGGGTTCGCCGGGTTGCTTGCGATAGTGACGGAAGGTCCCCGAGTCTCTGTCGAACCGGTTCAGTCCGCCACCGTCGGTGCCGACCCAGAGATTCCTGCTGCGGTCTTCCCAAACCGCGCGCACGTCGCTGGCGCTCAATCCCAGTGGATTATCCGGATCATGTCGATAGTTTACGAAACGGTCGAATTCGGCTTCGTACTTGCTCAGACCCAGATAGGTACCCACCCACAGCGTTCCCTGAGCATCGATGAACAAGCACCTGACCGTGGGGTTGCTAAGATGTCCCGGGACCTCGGAGTCTGCTTTGTAGACTCGAAACCCATGCCCGTTATAACGATGCAATCCGTCCTGAGTGCCGAGCCAAAGAAAGCCCGTATGGTCCTGCGCGATCGCGGTGATCGTGTTCTGTGCCAGACCCTCTTCGATTCCGAGTCTCTCAACTCGAAGGCTCTCCCCGGAGGCAGCCGTGCCGTACCCGATGCCGATCGTCACAACAGCCAGGCACCGCCAGCGCCACCGGCCTGCCGCGGCTGCTGCCATTGCCCGCGCGATGCGCTTTCGCGGCCCCATCTCCTCAGACCCCGCCAACGTTGCTAACCTTTTGGGCGGGGTCGCCCTCGACCATGACCCTGACCGTCATTTGCTGCAGGCTGTCTCCGAAATTCGACAACCGGGCCAGGAAGCTTGCCGTCACCTCGATCCCCTTGCCGACCAGCAACATCCCGTTCTTTGCGATCAATTCCTCCGCCAGGAGCATGCCCTCTTTGAGCTGAGGCACCGGGATTTCCACGACTTCGTAAGTTTTTTCCTGCACGCCCTTCAGGGTCGTGAACTGGGCGATGAGTTCACTGTCGTAACGATCGCCGCGACCGCGCAGCGTGGCCAGAGCCATTTCCGCGTCGTCACAATGCATCTGCAGCTCGTCATAGTCGATGGCCAGTTTGAGCACCTGGGCCGCCTTGCTGGCCTTCGCGCTGTCGTCGGTGGCGGCCCCGCGAATCAATTCGAGCACCGGCTCGAGGCGCGGGATGTGCCCTAGCAGCTTGCAAACCGTTTCCGGCATCTTATCGACTTGCTGCTGCTCCTCTGCGTTCAGGCGCTCACCGCGACGCATTTTTCCCACCGTTTTATCGGGCAGCGCAACGGATCCGAGCTGCGACAGCATCGCCGCTGCCTCGACCTGCCAGACGGACTTGATTCCAACGGCCTTGGCCAGCGCCCTGACCTCGCGCTGAATTCGGGTGGCGCATCCGAAGGCCGCGGGATTGGCCAGCGCCAGAATGTCCACCAGCGCGCGAATGCTGCCGATCAGGGTTTTCTGCAGCAGCTCCTTTTCCGCGCTTAGCAGCCGGTGCTGTTCCACCGCACTATGAAAGGCAGCCAGCAGCTCGGCTGGTGCGCAGGGCTTGGTCAGGAAGCGGAACAAACCGCCATCGTTGACCGCGCTCACCGCTCGCGATACCTGAGTTTCGCCGGTCAGCAGCATTCGCACCGCCAGTGGCACGGCCACCCTCGCCTGAGCCAGGAATTGAGCGCCATCCATCGCCGGCATGCGCATATCGCTCAGCACCACGGCGATCTCGGGATGTCGGCGCAGGACCTCGAGTCCCTCGGCACCACTGGTCGCGAGGTATACGCGATAATGACGATTCAGGTGAAGTTTGAGGCCCTCGAGGACGTTGGGCTCGTCGTCCACGCAGAGTACCGGTATTCGGTTCCGTGTGCTCATCAAGCGGCTACCTTGTCTGGTTGGTCCATTTCTTGCGCGAGTTCGCGCCAACCTTCGAGCTGCCCGGTCAACCTGTTTACCTGGATGAATCGAGCGAAGCCCTCGGGGGCGACGTCGGTGGAATCAGCTTCATCGAGTTCGCGCAGCAACTCGTGGGCAATGAGCACGGCGGCGCCGGAATCCAACCCGTGCGCCAGCGCCCGGTCGTAATCGTGATGCCGGGCGACCGCTTCCACCGTGGAATACGGCAGCCCCCAGATGCCTAACAGGTAAGCGCCGATGGCCGCATGGTCGACGCCAAAGACATCGTGCTCGGCTTGATCCATTGAAACGCCCCGCTCGCGGCTCAGCGCCAGAGCACGCGAAAAATCCTCCGGTGCTCGCGTGGCCAGAACCAGCTGGCCGATATCGTGGAGCATACCGGCCATGAACGCCTCGGATTTCTCCTCCGAGTCGGTCAGCAGGCGACTGGCCAGGCTGGCGGTCATCAGCGAATGCTTCTGCACCTGCTGAAGGTCCCATCCCGGGATGCGGGGAAAACGATCGCCGTCGCCGAATACCTCGGAGCTGAGCACCAGCTGGCTGATGGTCTCGATACCGAGATAAACGACCGCCTCCTTGACGCTGGTGATCTCCCGGGCAAGCCTGAAAAACGAGGAATTGACCACCTGCAGGATCTTGACGCACATGGCCATATCCTGCTGCAGGAGCTCGGCGAGCTTGTCCGGAGTGGCCTTGTCGCTGGCGATCAAGGCATTGATCTGCCCATAGATCTGGGGAACCGATGGCAGGTTGCTGAGCCCGCCGACGAGACGGCGAATGCCGTCGTCCTCCATCAGCAAGTGGACCCGGCACCCGCGCTCGATCGCCGCCGCCAGCTGTGTGCTCGAGACGGGTTTGGACAGGTACTGATGGCTGACAGAGACGGTCCGCATCAGGGCTTTCGAGTCGGTGTATCCGGACAGCACGATCCGAATGATGTTCGGATATCTCTGCTGGACCTCCTTAAGCAACTGGGTCCCGTCCATCTCCGGCATCCGGATGTCGGTAACCAGGATGTCGACCGGCTCGTTGGCCAGGATCTCGAGCGCCTGGTGCCCGCCCAAAGCGAACCGCTGGCGCCATGTCCTGCGGTATCCATGCAGGGCGACCTTGAGCCCGTCCAGCAGTTGTGGTTCATCGTCGACGAAGAGGACGGTCTTCATGCCGCCGCCCTCGCCGCCTCGCCGATGGGCAGTCGGATGAAGAAGGTCGTCCCCTTGCCCTGCTCGGTCTCGAACTTCAGCTCGCCGCCGTGTTTGTCCACGACAATCGAATGGGCGATGGCCAGACCCTGCCCGGTGCCCTTGCCGACTTCCTTGGTCGTGAAAAAGGGATCGAAAATGCGGTCCTGGACTTCGCTGGGTATTCCGGTGCCGGTGTCCTTGATGCGGACCTCGACGCCGTCGACGATCCGGCTGGTGCCGATGTGAATCAGCCCCTTGTGGTCGGCGTCTACTTGCGCGTCGGCGATGGCATGGGCGGCGTTGACGATCAGGTTCAGCAACACCTGGTTGACCTCACCGGGGTAGCAGGGAACCGGCGGCAGATCGCCCAGGTCGACCTCGACGTCGGCCACGTACTTGTACTCGTTACAGGCCACCGCCAGCGTGGTCTTGACCGCATCGTTGAGGTCGATCGGGGTCTTCTCGCTGCCGCCCGGGTGGGCGAATTCCTTCATCGCCCTGACGATGGTGCTGACGCGGTCGATGCCGTCGAGGGCGCGCTCGATCGCCTTGGGCACCTGTTCTTCTAGAAACCCGAGATCTGCTTCCTCCTCGGCCTCTTTGACCCGGCCCAGGGACTCCGAAGGCACGTGTTTTCCGCAAACCTCGCGGTAGCTCGCAAGCACGCCCTGGAGATCCTCGAACGAGGCTTGGAGGAAGTGGGTGCTGTCGCCAATGAACTGGATCGGCGTGTTGATCTCGTGGGCGATCCCGGAAGCGAGCTGGCCCACCGCCTCCAGTTTCTGCGCCATTCGCAATTCCACCTCGATGCGATCCCGTTCGGCTATTTGCTGCTGGAGCTTGGCGTTGGCGGCTTCCAGTTCGGCCGTCCGCCGATTGACCAGTTCATCCAGTTCGGCAAACCGCCTCGACTGCTGGGCTTCGAGCCGGCTCTTCTCGGTCAGCGCATGGGCGACCTGGCGGATCTCGATGCTGTCGAAGGGCTTCTTCAATATCAGCAATCGGTCGGTGTGGCCGGCGCGCCGCTGAATGTCCTCCCACGAATGGTCCGAATAGGCGGTGCAGATGACCACCTGCAGAGCCGATTCGCCGTGGCTGGCAAACAACCGCTCGATCGTCTGCAGACCGTCCCAACCGGGGGGCATCCGCATATCGACGAACGCCAGCGAATAGGGATTGCCCTGTTTTCGAGCCTCCTCGATCATCTGCCAGCCTTCCTTTCCCTGGAATGCGTGGCCCAGTTCGAACCGCGGCATCGTCTTGTTCGGCTGATCGCCGCCGAACAGTTCGGACTCCAGCTCGTCCAGTTCCGCCTGCTCCTGATGGGTCAGGATCTTCTCGAAGTCCTCATGGATCGCGGGGTTATCGTCAATGATCAGAACTCGATACACTGGGACTTGCGCTGCCATCGCTGTCATTCACCTGATATTCTGTCGGTTGCCTGATTTTTATCGGCCGGATTGCGGCGCGCTTTAGGCCGCCGCCTCAGCGGGAATCGCCGGGATTTCCAGTTCAAAGGTCGCACCCTTGCCCGGACCCTCGCTGTGGCAGATCAGGCTGCCGCCCATCTCGGTGGCGGCGTTGGCTGCCGAATGCAGTCCGAACCCGTGGCCGCCTCTCTTGGTGCTGAACCCGTATTCGAAGACCCGCGTCAAATCCTCACCGCGAATGCCCTTGCCGTTGTCGGTCACTCGGATGCGGAACCGGCCCGACTCGACCGGCGAGACGCTGAGGGTGATCTGCTTGCATTCCGGATCCTGTTCGTTGACCGATTGTTTGGCGTTGCGGATCAGGTTGACCACGATCTGCAGCACCCGGTGCTTGTCCAGCACCATCGCTGGCAGGTCGGCGTAATCGCGCACCAGCTCGATGCCGTGCCGTGCGCCGACGTTCATCGCGACCGCGCTGTCGAGCAATTCCATCACGGCCACCGGCTCGCTCTGGCCCGTGCCGCTGGCGAAGGACTGCTGCCTGGCGACGATTTCCTTGATGTGGGCGATGTTGTCGCCGATCGATTCGAACTCCTGGAGCATGGACCCCCGTTCAGACTCCAGGTGCGTGGCCAGTTCTTTCAGGTAGCCGGGCAGGCGCCGGCCGCGTGCATCTTCCGTCAGGAACGCGGCGAGGTCCGCGGCATTCTCTTCCAGCATGCCGCTGGCTTTGGACAAGTTGATCGATCTGGATTGCTTGATTCTCTCGGCCACCACCGATACCGACACGGTGACGCTGTTCAGCACGTTCCCAACGTTGTGCAGCACGCCGGTGGCGATCTCCGCCTGCCCCGCCTGCCGGGAGATGTCGAGGAGCTGGCGGTGGAGTTCGGATCTTTCCTGCTCGGCCTGCTTGCGTCTGCTGATGTCGCGGAAGGTGACCACCGCCCCGATCAGCCGGGCTTCCTCGTACATCGGGGTCGAGATGTATTCGACCGGGAAACTGCTGCCGTCGCAGCGCCAGAAAACGTCGGACTCGACCTCCTGGACGGTGCCGTTGGCGAGCGTATCGTGGATCGGCGAATCTTCTTTGGGATAGGGGGTGCCGTCGGGCCTGGAGTGATGAATGCTCGCGTGCTGGCACTGGCCGACCAGCGCATTGCGCTCGAACCCCAGCATGCGCTCCGCGGCCGGGTTGACGGATTCGATCATTCCCGCGGCATCGACCGTCATCAATCCGTCGAGCATCGTCTGCAGCACGGTGCGGCGGCGGTCCTCGCTGGATCGCAGCGACCGGTTTATTTCTTCCATCCGCCGGTCGATCAGCACCCCGATGATGGTCAGTCCGAGAAACAGCGTCGTCATCGAAGCGATCACGGTCGCCAGCACGATCGGTGAGACCCCGGCGACCGCCATCGCGTGGCCGGAGCCCGAGTCGTAGTAGGTCGCCGCGGCCATCGCCGTGTAGTGCATCCCCGCGACGGTGCAGCCCATCGCCGCGGCGCCCAGGATCGGCGTGAAGCGACGCCGACCCACCGAATCCGCGATCCTGAAGCGGATATAAAGCGCCAGCGATGCCAGCACGTGGGCAACCAGGATCGAGACCGCAAACAGGACCGCGTCGTAGCGCATCGCCGCCTGCATCTGCATCGCGTCCATGCCGGTGTAATGCATCAGCCCGATGCCGACGGCCATCAGCAGAGCGCCCAGTTGCAAGCGCAGGAACCCGCTTGAGCTCTGCGCCATGAAATGAAGCGCGCACGCGCTTCCGGCGATCGCCGGGGCCACTGACAGCGCGGTCAGTCCCAAATCGTAGGAAACCGGCACCGGTAAGGACAGCGCGAGCATCGCGGTGAAATGCATCGTCCAGATTCCGCATCCCATCGCGGTGGCGCCGATGAGATGCCAGGTCAACCGCGAGCGCGCCCCGCGACTGATCGACATCCGCTCGACCACCCCGAGCGCGGAGTAAGAGGCCAGCGCGGCGACCGCAATCGACAAAACGACCAGTTTTGCGTCGTAGGTCCCGGTCATTTCGGGACCCAGGCCGGCGTCCAGCCCGATCATCTCCCAGAATCTCATGCAGTCGGCCTCAGCGAACCCGCGTCAGGTTGCTTATCGACCGCGCCCGAGGAACCTTGAGTCAATCCAAAACCTGCGCGCGCGATCGAAATTCAAGATCTGGCCCGCCGCGGCCGATTAGGCAAGCATGGAAAACTGGTTTGCCGGCAACCCCGTTATGGCCGGTGTGGCGACCGGATGGTTGTCCGGTATGGCCACACTCGGCGTCGTGCTGTTCGTGCTGCTGGCCGCGCTCGCGGTGCTCTTTCTGATCGGCTCCGAGTCCGGCCCGGCGCGCGCGCTGCGCGCGCTGGTGCCGTCGTTGCGCGCCCGCGCGATGACGTCGCTGGTCATGGTCGCGACCCTGCCGTTGATCTCGCTGGCTCTGGTGCTGGCCGAGCGCAGCGCCGAGCAGCAGTTCGCCCGGGTCGCCGCCGGCCTGCGGG
>JBFJNB010000112.1:0-7458 GCA_041633655.1 Lysobacterales bacterium
GCCGCGGGCGGCCACCCGCCGGAGGCGGTCCCGGCGATCGCTGATGAGCTGTTCGCGCGCTGGGATGCCGAGGGGCTGCTGGTAGCCGACGGAGACAGGCTATCCAGCCGCGGACGGCTGGCCGACCGCGTGCTTACCGTCAACGACCGACCGCGACCCCTGCCGGAAATCTAGCCTGGATATTGCACGAGTTCCACTCGAAGTTGCTCATTTACTGAGTGAGATCAATGTACTACGTGAGTTTCGCAACGATTGGATAAGTCGCAAACTGTTACGTTTCCGGTTTGTCGCCGAATTGCACGGCGTATCTTGCCCGATCCCCCTTGGGCGATAGCTACGGCTATCCCCCGGCGGACGATCGGCCGAGCTCCACTCGTGGAATTCGCCGACAATTCCGGCAACTCGTGCAATATCCAGGCTAGCCGGGCCAGGCTCAGTCCCAGATGCTGATGTCCTTGTTCATGCCGTCGCCGCCGGGCTGCCCGTCCTCGGCATAGCTCATCAGATCGTAGGCTCCTTTTTCTCCCGGCTTGCTGTAGCGGTACGGGTTGCCCCAGGGGTCGGTCAGCAGTTGCCTTTTGGCGTAGGGTCCGGACCAGAAATCGGCGTCGGAAGGCTCGTCGATCAGTTCGTTCAGATCGTCCGGGAGCCGGCCGGTGTCCAGCGCGAACCCATCGATCGCCGATTGCAGCACGGTGATCTGGGATTTGGCGGAGCGGTACTTGGCCCCGCCCAGGCGCCCGAGCACGTTGGGCACCACCAGTCCGGCGAGCAGGCCGAGAATGACCAGCACCACCAGCAACTCGATCAAACTAAATCCTTGCGACTTCATCTCTGACCTTTTTCGCTTTACTTGCCCGCGTGCGGTTCGACAACGAATCGCGCTCGGTGTTGCATCGACTGCGCGCCATTGTAGCCTCAATCCTCGGATGGGCCCTGGTGCTCGGAAAAGCGCAGGTCGATCCGGGTGACCCGCACCCCCCATTCGGTCGACGTGCGGTTGAGCATTCCGAGCAGCCAGGTGTTCAGCTCCCGCCCCGAGCGGCTGGACAACGCGTCGAGAGTCATCTGCTGAACCAGCTCGCGGGTCGTGGATTGGGCCAGGTCCTGTGCGGCGTCCTGCACGCTGCGCCGGTGGTAGGCCGCCTTGCGCGGGTCGAGCACCTGAAAGTAGATCGCGCCGCGCGCCAGCACCGGGTGGTCGTCGCGGGTCTTCAGCGGCGGGCATTCGACCTGCAGCATCTGGCCCAGGATACTGATTCGGTGCGTGATGCGATCGATCAGCGGCAGCACCAGGTGGCGGCCCGGTCCCAGGGTGCGGTGATATTGGCCCAGGCGGTTGACCGTGAACGACTGCCCGTCGGGCACGCGGCGCAGGCTCGTCAGGACCAGAACCACCACCGCTGCGCCGGCCACAGCGAGCGTTAACAGCAGCGCGTCCATCCCGCGGATTGTAGGCCGCGCGGAACGCATGACAAAGTTCGGGGGCATAAGCGCGCGATAGGCAGGACCTCGACCGGGGTTGAAGCCCGCGATCAGGATGCGCCCGGATAGGTGTCCACCAGGCGCCCGCGCTGCATCCGCACGATCCGGTGGGCCCAGGCCTCGACCAGCTCCATGTCGTGCGAGATCAGCAGCATCGTCAATCCGTCCGCCTGGCGCAGCCGCTCGAGCAGGTCCAGCAGTCTGATCCGCACCGGGTAATCGAGGGAGCTCATCGGCTCGTCCAGCACCAGCAGCCGTGGTCCGACCGCCAGCGCGCGCGCGATCGCGACCCGCTGCCGCTCACCACCGGACAGCTCGTGGGGAAAGCGCTCGCTCATCTCGGCGTCGAGCTCCACCTTGGCGAGCAACGCCTCGACCTCCGGGCGGCCCCGGTCGCGGCCGCCGCAGGCGAGCGCCTCGGCCAGCGACTCGCCCACGCTCCGGCGCGGGTTCAGGGTCGTGTACGGGTCCTGGAACACCATCTGGATCGGCGCCGACCGCCCGGCCCCTCGCGCTGGCCCGCGACAGGTCCGGCCCTGGTACCGGATGTCGCCCTCGGCCGGCTGAGTCAGACCGACGATCGAGCGCGCCAGCGTGGTCTTGCCGCAACCGGACTGCCCGACCAGCGCCACGACCTCGTTGTCTGCCACCGTGAGGCTGACGCGGTCGACCGCCGCCAGCGCCAGCGCCCCGCGTCTTCGGTAGCGGTTCGAGTAACGCACGGTCAGCTCGCGGACCTCGAGCAAGGGCGGTCCGGCGACCTCCGCCGCCCCGCGACTGGCCACGGGCGGCGCGTAGCGCGGGCGCGCAGGGACCCGGCGGCGGGGACTGGATTGGCCGGCCTCGAGCACGACGACCCGATCGGCGACTCGGGTCACCAATTGATCATCGTGGCTGATCAGGACCAGGCCGAAGCGGTGCTCGCGCTTGAGCGCGATCAGCAAATCCATGACCTGGCGGCCGGTCGCGGCATCGAGAGCGGTGGTCGGTTCGTCGGCGATCAGGAGCTCCGGCGTCACCGCCAGCGCCATCGCGATCATGACCCGCTGCGCCTGGCCGCCGGACAGCTCGTGGGGATAGCTGAACTGGCGCTCCCCGGCCCGCTCGATGCCCACCGCTTCCAGCAGCTCGACCCGCCGCCGCCGCGCTGCCGCGCGCGACAGGCCGCCCCGGACCCTGAGCACTTCCCCGATCTGGCGGCCGACCGGGCGCACCGGGTTCAGCGCCGCGTGCGGTTCCTGGAATACCGCCGCGATCCGGCGACCCCGGATCTGGCGCAGGCGGGGTTCGGGCAGGCCGAGCAGGTCCTGGCCCGTGAACAGGATCCGCCCGCTGACCCGTGCCTCGCGCGGCAGCAGGCCCAGGACCGCCAGCGCGGTCATCGTCTTGCCCGAACCGGAGCGGCCGACCAGGCCGACGGTTTCTTCCCGGGCGACCCGTACCGTGACACCGCGCACCACCGGACGGGGCCCGTCGGGGCCTGGCAGTTCGATGCACAGCCGCTCGACCGATAGCAATGTTTCGCCCGATGGAGTATTAGTGTCCACGCGCCGGATGGTACCGCGGGCACCCGACGCGCACCACGGCCGGTCGGGTCGACGCGCTCACCGGACCGGGAGGCAGTTTGGCACAGGCGAGTATTGCCGTTTTCGGCGACGATTGGCCTGAGCGTCCGTCGAGGAGTCAACCATGGTGGCGTCGACGACCGACAGCGACCCCGTAATCGAGCATCAGGCCCAGTTGGTGGACGACATCGCCGCGGGCTCCAAACCGAAGTCCAAGTGGCGGATCGGCACCGAGCACGAGAAATTCGGATTCCGGCTGGACGACCTGAGCCCGCTCCCGTACGAGGGCGGGGCCGGAATCCGGGCGATCCTCGAGGGCCTGACGCGTTTCGGCTGGACCGCGATCACCGAAAACGAGTTACCCGTGGCGCTGGCCAAGCCCGACGGCAGCTCGGTCAGCCTGGAACCGGGCGGACAGCTGGAGCTGTCGGGGGCGCCGCTCGAGAACATCCACCAGACCTGTGCCGAGGTCGGCGGACATCTGAACGAGGTGAAAGCGGTGGCCGAGCCGCTCGGGGTCGGCTTCCTGGGCGTGGGCTTTCATCCAAGCTGCCGGCGCGACCAGATGCCGTGGATGCCCAAGGCGCGATATCGATTGATGCGCGCGTACATGCCCAAGGTCGGCTCGCTCGGCCTGGACATGATGGTGCGCACCTGCACCGTGCAGGTAAACCTGGATTACTCCAGCGAGGCGGACATGGTGCGCAAGTTCCGCGTCTCGCTCGCGCTGCAGCCGATCGCGACCCTGCTGTTCGCCAACTCCCCGTTTACCGAGGGTAAGCCGAACGGGTACTTGAGCTATCGCGCGCACGTGTGGACCGACACCGATCCCGATCGCAGCGGGATGTTGCCCTTCGTATTCGAATCGGGCATGGGGTTCGAGCGCTGGGTCGATTACATGCTGGACGTTCCGATGTACTTCGTGCGCCGCGACGGACGCTACCTGGACGCGACCGGGCAGTCGTTCCGCGACTTCCTCGCCGGCGCCCTGCCGGCGCTGCCGGGCGAGAAGCCGCGCCTGAGCGACTGGCGCGATCACCTGACCACGGCCTTTCCGGAGGTCCGGCTCAAGACCTTCCTGGAGATGCGCGGCGCCGACGGCGGTCCCTGGCGGCGGCTGTGCGCGCTGCCGGCGTTCTGGGCCGGGCTGCTCTACGATCAGGGCGCGCTGGACGCGGCCTGGGACCTGGTGCGCGACTGGACCGCGGTCGAGCGCGAGCAGTTGCGCCGCGACGTTCCCCGGCTGGGATTCCGCGCCACGATCAACGGCGTGTCGCTCGACCGGATCGCGCGCCGGGTCATGGAAATCTCGAGCGCCGGCCTCCACGCGCGCGGCTGCCTCAACGCCGCCGGCGACGACGAGTCGGGGTTTCTGAGCCCGCTATGGCAGGTCGTGCGCTCGGGCCAGACCCCGGCCGAGCGCAAGCTCGCGCTGTACCACGACGTCTGGGGCGGCTCGGTGGAGCCGCTGTTTCGCGAATTCGCTTACTGAGCCTGCACTTCCCGCCACCAACCTGCTGCGACGCCCCAATGGCACGCGCTGACCGGCGTTCGCTCGGTCGGAGTGCTCAACATAGGCCGGCTATGCCTGCGCGCTCCTCGGTCGCGAACGCCGCCCATGCCGCACCCTTGAGCCGTCTCGCGACGGATCGCGGCGGAAAGTGCAGGCTCGCCTCGCGGCGAAAAGCAGGCTACGAATCGGTGGTGCGTTCGGCCAGGGCCTGCTCGAGCCGCCGCAGGGTCAGGTTCAGGCGCTCGAGAGTCGCTGCTTTGAGCGCGCCGCGCGTGCCGGGTTCGGTTGCCGGCCGCGCGCGGGTCCCGCGGGGGGGGCTTTCGAACAGGCGCAGCGCGCCGGTTGGCGCCGCCTGCGCCCGCTTGGCCGCCGGCGAGAACGTCTCGGCGAAGGTCCGGTCGGAGATCCGGCGGCCCTGCACCGGAAACCCGAAGCCGCTCAGGTTGCCCCCCGGGATGTAGCGCTCGGCGAAGCCGCGGAACTGGTCGGTGCCGAAGTCGGGGCCGAAGAAGTAATAGGCCAGGTATTCCTCGTCGATCTCGGATACGACGATGATGTACACGTCGTCCTCGCTCTGATACGCCGCCGCGACCTCGATCGGGGTGCCGAGCCGAAAACCCTCCGCGGTGCGGTCGTTGCCGGCGCCGGTGACCGCGTCGATGTGGAGCAGGTCGGCCTCGAACGGCTGGATCGTCGGGTGGCTGGGATAGCAGTTGTTCTGGACCGGGGCGGTGCAGTCGGTCACGACCAGCCATTGGCCCTCCAGCGCCAGATAGGCATCGAGAATCGAGTCCGCGTACCAGAACCGCTCGATCGGGATGATCTCGCCGTCGATCTCCAGCACGCCGGAGCGCACCGAGTCGAACGTGAGTCGGATCGGCTGCCCGGTCGGGGTGGTCAGCGGCTCGCCCGGAAACGGACAGCCCAGGCACTGGCCGTCCTCGGAGAAGTAGAGCTGGTCGGTGAATTGGTAACTCACGCCGGAACCGCCGCCGCCGGTGACGAGCGTCCCGATCGCGCTGAACCACAGCGGTTCGCGCAGGCTCGGCGCAGCCTCTGTGGTGTAGGTGTAAATCGTCATGAACACGAGCCGGTCCTGAATCTCGATCGCGTAGCCGCGACCGGGCTGGCCCGAATTCCAGTAAAAGCCGGTCTCCGGCACGAATGCCTGGGTCTGCACCTGGGCCCAGGCCGCCGCCGGGATGGCGCTCGCCAGGAGGATCCATCCGAGGCTCAATCCACGTCGCTTGCGCATGTCGGTTCTCTGTCGCTGCCGATGGATGAATTATGCCAGCGTTGCCTGAATCGGTTCTGAACGGTTGGATTTCGGCCCCCGAACTTCCCAAACCGGACACCAGCCCCCACTATGGCCGCGATGGAACTGATCGACATCGGCGCCAACCTGACCCATGGGTCGTTCCGCGACGACCTGTCCGAGGTGCTGGAGCGGGCGCGCGCGGCCGGGCTTGCGCGCATCGTGGTGACCGGTGCCAGCCGCGAGGGCAGCGAGCAGGCGCTGGCGCTGGCGCGCGCGCACCCGGATTTTCTGGTCGCCACCGCCGGCAATCACCCGCACCATGCCAGCGACCACGACGCGTCGCTGGAGGCGCTGCTGCGCGACCTGGTCGGCGCGCCCGAGGTCCGGGCCGTGGGTGAGACCGGGCTCGATTACTTCCGCGATTTCTCGCCCCGCCGCGACCAGCGCCGGGCGCTGGAGGCGCAGCTCGAAATCGCCGCCGAGTGCGGCAAGCCGGTGTTCCTGCACCAGCGCGACGCGCACGTGGACTTCATGCCGATTCTCAAGGACTTTCGCGATCGCCTGAGCGCGGCGGTCGTGCATTGCTTCACCGACGAGAAACGGGCGCTGTTCGACTACCTGGATCTCGACCTGCACGTCGGAATCACCGGCTGGATCTGCGACGAACGCCGCGGCAGCGAGCTCCAGGCGCTGGTGCGCGAGATCCCGCCCGGCCGGTTGATGGTCGAGACCGACGCGCCATACTTGCTGCCGCGCGACCTCGACCCCAAGCCCAAGACCCGCCGCAATGAGCCGCAGCACCTGCCGCACATCGTGCGCACGATCGCGCGCTGTCGGGGTGAGGAACCGACCGAGACCGCGGCCCACACCACCGCCACCGCGCGCGCGTTTTTCGGTCTTTAGTCTGCCGGTTGGGGGTGACGCCAGCCTCAAGGAAACGGGATTTCGGCGGGATCGCGACCGGAAAACAGCGCGACGTCCCGTTTGATGACGGTGTCCAACGCTGGCGTCACCGGAGCGTCGGCGAACCACTCGTGCTTGCTGCGGCGAAACGAATGGGTGTTGCCCGGATAATTGAAGTCGACGCAGCGACCGCCGGCCGAATTGACGCGGGCGCACAGCCCGGCGTTCCACTCGGGCCAGGAATAGAAATCTCGGTCAGAATGGTGCAGCGCCAGCGGCTCGGTCAGGAACTCGGGGTAGCCCCAGCCGCCAACGCGCTCGAGCGCCGCAGAAACCCGCGGGTCGTGGCGCACGACCACGCGCCCTGTGGGATCCGTCACCAACTCGAAGCGCGCGCCTTCGACGTCCCGGACCAATCGGTTTAGCGCGTCGTACATCTCGCCGAACTTGGTCTCCAGCGCCGCGGCCACGCTCGGCGTGGACCAGGTCTCATGCTGCCAGGTCCAGGCGGCCGGATCGACGCTGCCGATCCAGTCAGCCGGATAGGCGAATACAAAATTCGGGTTGATCGAACCGTCCGCGCCGCGCGCGCTCCCGGTCCAGGTGCCGTCGCCGGCCAGGAACGCCTGCGGTGTGCTTTGCATCGCGTGGTACACCTGGCCCTGCACGATCCGGGGCGCGATGGTGCCGGCCCAGATCGAGGCGGCCGCAACCGGCGGCGCCGCGGGCGATCC
>JBFJNB010000113.1:0-7437 GCA_041633655.1 Lysobacterales bacterium
GACGCGCTGGCCGCGGGCCAGACCGCCAACGTCTACGGCCGGGTGCTCGACCCCGGCGGCCGCCCGATTGCCAATGCCCGGGTCGAGATCTGGCAGTGCGATGCCAACGGCCGCTACCACCACCCGGGCGACCGCGGCAGCGCGCCGCGCGATGACAATTTCCAGGGCTTTGGTGCGACCGTGACCGACGCGGACGGGCGCTACCGCTTCCGCACCATCAAGCCGGTGCCGTATCCGGGGCGCACGCCGCACATTCACTTCCGGCTGGAGGGTGCCGGCTTCGAATCGCTGACGACCCAGATGTACGTCCGCGGCGAGCCGCGCAACGAGACCGACTTCCTGCTCAACCGCATCCATGATGCGCGCGCCCGCGAAAGCCTCCTGGTCGAGTTCGCCGCCGAGCCCGGCGCGAGCGCGGCACTCAGCGCCCGCTTCGATCTGGTGCTGGCACACGCCGCGGCGTTCGAGCGGGCGACCTGACCCGCGCCGGAAAGTGGACGAGCGGGTTCGCAAGAAATCGTCGGCTGGGAGCCAGCGCATCACGCCGAAGCAGCGTGCCGAGTTTGCGTATTTCACGCGCCTGCAGACCCGCTGGAGCGACAACGACGTCTACCGCCACGTCAACAACGCGATCTACTACCACTTCGTCGACACGGTCGTGAACGGCTACCTGCTCGAGCAGGGCGTGCTCGACATCGAGGCCAGCGACGTGGTCGGGCTGGTGGTCGAAACCCGCTGCACCTACTTCGCCCCGATCGCGTTCCCGCAGGCGATCGATGCCGGCCTGCGGGTGGCGCGGATCGGGCGCTCCAGCATCACCTACGAAATCGGCCTGTTCGCGCGCGGTCAGCAGACCACATCGGCGTTCGCAAAGTTCGTGCACGTCTACGTCGACCGGGAGAGCTACCGCCCGGTCGCGATCCCGGCCGCGCTGCGCCACGCGGCGACGCGCCTCGAGCGCTGACCCGATGTGTAGCCTGCATCGCGCTAGCCGAGGCGCCGCGGGCATTGCGCTGCTGCTGGGCATCGCGGTCCCGGCCCAGGCCGCGGACGAACCGGCCGGCATCACGCGCCACCGGGACTGCGAACTCGGGATCGAGTTCGAATACCGCGAGGGGCCCGACGGCTACCTGCTGGAAGTAGTCGATGAAGACCCCGATCAGCCCGGGATCGTCAGGCGCCTGGTCCTGGTGCTGGAAAGCGAGCACCGGCAGCTACCGGAGGCCGGCGAGGGACCGCCGACGATCGGCATCGCGGCTGCCCCGAACCCCGAGGGCCTGAGTCCGGCGGAGTGGGCCGCGGGGAACCCCGGCGTCAGCAACCTCCACCTGAAGCTCACCGAAATCGACGCCTTTGAGCTCGCCGGCGCCTCGGCGATCCGCTATCTGGCCGACGGGCTGTACGTCGCCGACACGGTGGTCGCAACTCACGGGGGATATGCCTACGTCGTGTCCGGCGCCTACCTCGATGCCGACTCGATAATCCGCCGCGATTTCGAGCCGCTGCTGCAGTCGATCCGCTTCCTGCCCGGCCCCGATCTGCACCGCTAACCTCTTGTCCTCGTTGACCACAATGCCTACAATGCATACAATATGCCCATGGCCGTCCTGAACATCAGAAATCTGCCCGACGCGGTGCACGCCAGACTGCGGGTGCGAGCCGCGAAATCGGGACGCAGCATGGAGGCCGAGGCACGGGCGATCCTCGCCGAGGCTTGCATGGGTTCGGGCAAGACTCTCGGCGCCGCGGCGCTTCAGAATCTGGTCGACGACCTGTACGAAGGTGCCAAGCCCTCTGGAGTCGTCGATGACTTGATTGCCGAGCGTCGTCGGGAGGCGGCCGCGGAGCAATGATCGTGCTGGATGCATCCGCCCTGCTGGCCCTCATGTTTCGCGAGGAGGGTCACGAACGCGTTGCCGACTTCATCGATCAGGGGTTGATGTCCACGGTCAATCGATCCGAGGTTTTGGGCCGTTTCGCACGCGACGGTCGCGACCTCGATCGGGTCTCGAAGGTTTTGGACCGAACCGCCATCCGCTGGATTGACTTCTCCATCGAGTGCGCTCTAGAAGCGGCGAAGTTGATACCGCGGACGCACGAACTCGGACTTTCGCTGGGCGACCGCGCCTGTCTGGCCCTGGGCGCCATCGAGGGGCTGCCAGTCGTCACGGCCGACCGGGCGTGGCTCGCGCTCGATCTGCCGATCGAGATCCAGGCTATTCGGTGAACCCTCGCGCGGAGAGACGCTGGACATGAGAACCCACGCGATCCGAATCCAGGCCTTCGGTGGACCGGAGGTGCTCGAATTCGTCGAGATCGATCTGGACGACCCCGGCCCGGGTGAGGTGCGCCTGAAGCACACCGCGATCGGGCTCAACTTCATCGATACCTACCACCGCAGCGGGCTCTATCCGCTGGAACTGCCGAGCGGAATCGGCAGCGAGGCCGCCGGCGTGGTCGAGGCGCTCGGGGAGGGCGTCACCGGGCTTGCGGTCGGTGACCGGGTGGTCTACACCGGGCGCCCGATCGGTGCCTATTCGGAGCGACGCAATCTCCCGGCCGGGACGCTGGTGCCGGTTCCCGACGGGGTCACCGACGAGCAGGCCGCCTCGGTCATGCTCAAGGGTCTGACCGCCTGGTACCTGCTGCGCAAGAGCTACGTCGTGCAGCCCGGCGATGCGATCCTGCTCTACGCCGCCGCCGGCGGGGTCGGCTCGCTCGCGAGCCAGTGGGCGAACCACCTGGGCGCGCGCGTGATCGGCGTGGTCGGCAGCGAGGAGAAAGCGGAGCTTGCGCGCCGGCAGGGCTGCGCGGAGATCGTGATGGCCGATGAGGATATCCCCGCCCGGGTGCGCGAACTGACCGGCGGCGAGGGTGTGGCGGCGGTCTACGACGGGGTCGGGCGCGACACGTTCTACGCCTCGCTCGATTCACTCAAACCCCACGGCGTGATGGTCTCGTTCGGTAACGCCTCCGGCGCGGTCGAGCCGTTCTCGCCGCTGGAGCTGGCCAAGCGCCACTCGCTTTACCTGACCCGCCCGGTACTGTTCGACTTCATCGACACCCGCGAGCGCCTGCTCGCGGCCGCCGCCGAGCTGTTCGGCCTGATCCAGCAAGGTGCGATCGGGGTCGGCGTCAACCAGCGCTACCCGCTCGCCGAGGCAGCCGACGCGCACCGCGACCTCGAGGCCCGCAAGACCACCGGCTCGACGGTCCTGATTCCGAATCCGGTGTGAGCTGCAGCGACCCGCAGGAACTCGAACCGGCGCTGATCGCCAGGGCCGCGGCGGGCGACGTGGACGGCATGGTGGCTCTGTATGAGCCCGACGCCATTCTCGCCTTGGGGGGAGGCAAATTCGCTCGCGGCGCCGATGAGATCCGCGAATTTTTTGCCGATCTGCTGGCCAGCGGATTCGTGTTTCATGCCGGGGAGCAGTACCCCGCCATCGTGAGCGGCACCCTGGCGCTGACCTCCAGCCGCTACCCCAACGGCACCCTCAGTTCCGAAGTGGCGCGCCAGCAGCAGGACGGCACCTGGCGCTGGATCATCGATTATCCAACCATGGGGGAGTAGCGGGCCTCAACCCCGCTGGGCGCGCTCGACCTTTTCCGCGCTGTGCGCGATGAGCCTGTCCACCCGAGCGAGCAGATTCGCAAAACCCGGTTGCTGCCTCATTGCGGCAAGGTTCGGATCGCGCCTCGCCCACCACGCGGCACGCCAGCCGGTCTTGATCGCCTGGTCCAACTGGGCCAGCGCCTCTTCGTGACGATCCAGCGCCGCCAGCGCGGCAGCGGACCAGTAGTGGGTGTCGGCGTAGACCAGCCCGGACCTGCGCGTCTCGTCCAGCCGTTCCAGCAGCGCGCCCAGGTCTTCGCGGGCCCCGGCCTCGCCTCGAAGCAGGCGCAGCGCGGCCAGGTGCAGGGAGTGCGGGAAGCGCCACAGCCAGTCGTCGTTGACCATGTTCTGGACCAGCCGGGCGTAGTCGGGACAGTCTTCCCGGTACCGCGCCAGCGCCTGGCCGGGATCGCCCAGCACCCACGCGGCCAGCCCCCGCTGGGTGGCATCGAAACCGGGCGCGCCGTCGACGATCTGCCGCAAGTGCTCGTGGTCGTCGGCCGCGATCGACAGCCCCAGCCACGCGTCGCTGACGAAGCGGGGGTTCCCGGCATGGTGGCGGGCCGCATCGAGCCATTCCGCCGCCCGCTCCAGCTGGCCCAACTGCAGGTACAAGAACCCCTTGCGCCCGAGATACAGCGACCGCGTCGGCGCCAGCTCCACCGCCCGGTCGACCCAGACGAACGCCTGATCCAGGTCGCCGCGCCGGGTGTAGAGCCGTCCCATGCCGGAATAAGGCACCGGGAATTCGGGATCCAGTTCGATCGCGGCGGCAAACCTCGCCTCCGCCTCGCGGTAGTCGCCGAAGCGCAGCGCGTCGAAGCCCGCGTTGGCGTTGACGATCGGCGACAGCGGATCCAGCCGCAGGGCCTCGGCGTTGCGCATCGCCGCCTCGCGGTAGCGGCCCTGCGCGATCAGCGTCATCCCGAACCAGACGTGGGCCAGCGCGTAATCGGGATCGAGGCCGATGGCCCGCTCCAGCGACCGGTTGCCGGCCTCGTAGTCGCGTTGGGTGTGGCCGATCAGACCCATCGACGCGTGCGCCTCGGCCGAGGCCGGGTCGATTTCGAGCGCGCGCCGGGCGGCCGGCAGCGCCATCGCGACCGCTTCGTCGGCCTTCAGGTTGCCGTAGAAGCTGGTGCTCAAAAGGCACGCGGCGTCGGCCAGGCCGCTGTAGGCGGCGGCGAAGTTCGCGTCGATCGCGATCGCCCGGCGGAAATACTCCAGCGCCCGGTTCAGCGACTGCTCCGAACGCCGGTGGAAGTGGTGGCGGCCGAGCAGGTAGCAGTTGTAGGCCTCGAAGTCCCGGGTCCGCTGGCGGGTCACGTGGTGCTGGATCAGCTTGACCTGGACCGCCTCCAGAATGGCCCGCGAAATCTCGGACTGGATCTGGAATACGTCGGCCAGTTGGCGCTCGTAGGACTCCGCCCAGACCTGGAAGCCCCGCCGGGCGTCGACCAGTTGCGCCGAGATGCGCACGGTGTCGGCGTGCTTGCGCACCCCGCCCTCCAGCAGCAGCCGCACGTCGAGGCGCCGCGAGATCTCGCGCACGTCCTCGTGCTTTCCCTTGAACGCGAACGAGGACGTCCGCGCGGCGACTCTCAGGCCCGGCACCCGGGCGAGCTGGTCGCGGATTTCCTCGGTCAGCCCGTCCGAGAAATACTCGTTGGACGGATCGCCGGAGATGTTGGCGAACGGCAGCACCGCGATCGACGGGATCTCGCCGTCTTTTTCTTCGACATCCGGGGTCCGCTCGATTCCCTGGGGCGTGAGGTCAAACATCCACGACAGCACCAGCGCCACCGGCAATCCGGCCGCCGCCGTGGCGATGGCATATTTGAGCAGATGGTCGAGATCGAAGGCCTCGAACACGATGTCGGCGACCTGGACCAGCACCCAGGCGCCGGCGGCGTAGAACAGCGCGACCCGAACGACCCGGCGCCGGACCAGCTCGCGCCAGAACCGTTTCAGCTTGTCTTCCGGCACCGACATCGGTCAATTGCGCGCGGCGGCGGGACGTTCAGCGCACGCCCGATAAGAGGCCGCGCCTCCGGGTCGCGCGCGAAGTCCAGAACAGCACCCCCGGCTTGCGGCCGGAAGCCTTGCGTCGATCCACCATCCAGTAGGGGTCTTCGTTGAGCCGAACCCAGTCCGCCCTGGCGAATTCGAACAGCTCGCGCACCGGCTCCTCGAGGCGGCCGTCGTCGTCGCGGTGCGAGGTCCACAAGTACTCGATCACGTTGAAGCAGGTCGAGATGTGACCCGCGGCGATCAGGATCTCGAGGTCATGGCGGTCGTGATCCGGTTTGTCGATCCACAGTTTGGTTTTCATTTTTGCCGCGCGTTCGACCACGAACACCATCTGTTCGGACGGACTCCTGACGAAATCGGGAAGGTCGCCCCCGCGGCCCTCCGACAGCGAGCGGATGTCGTTGATGTTGTTGATCATCATCCGCTTGCCGAATTCTTCGTGGCTGTACAACATCGCGTAACCCAACTGACGGATCCGGTTCATGAAGATCCTGGCGGTCAGCGCGGACATCGAAGTCGCCCGCAGGATCGCCATGTCCAACAACTGGCCGAAACGGATGTTCTTCGCGTAATACCACAGCGAACGCCGCATCGGCGGCATGGTCTCCACCAGCGATTCCGCCATCCGGTGACCCGCGATCCAGATCGCGATCAAGGCGTAGACCGCCAGTCCGACTATGACCGCCGGCGCCAGCAGCGAAGCCCCCTTGTGCAGCCAGAACAGCACGCTCTGGAGGTCGAACATCGAGTGAGCCTGATGCGTTTCGTTGAATTCGACGCTGAAGTGCCTGATGCTTTCGACCACCCCGAGTCCGAGCACGATGGTCATGATCCAGCCCCACATGTGGATCGTTCCCAGCCGTTGCCGGCGAAGCCAGCCGCCGAGTCCTTTACCGCCGGCGCCGGCCACGGGTTGCGCCTCGTACAGCGTGTCGTGCCGCACCGGCGTGTCCGAGACGATGAACAGGTCGATCTCGCCCAGGTCCTTTCGGTTCGAGTCCGAGGCCTGCTCCATCGCCTGCAACAGCCACTGCGCCCACTTGTAGGGCCGGACCGGTTCTAGTCCCGCCTGCTCGTCGAAGTTCGCGTCCGGGTCGGATCCGGTTCGTCCGCGATAGCCGCGCGCCTCGGTCAGGATGATGCTCGCAATGCCCTGGTTGTCGTAGATCCCACCATCCATCAGCGGCACGCTCGTGATGCCGAAGGTCTCCTCGAGGTGCGCCTCCACTTCCCGGCAATAGGGCCGCTTGGACTTGCCGCGGCGCCCCCACACGTCCCCGGGCCAGTGAAAGTCCTGCGGGAACATCATCGGCTCCATCGCGCCGGGCAGGCAGCTCGATGCCGCCATGATGTCCGACATCTTGATCGACTTCGCGTACTTCTCGTCCAGCCAGACCTTGGCGTTGCCGATCAGGCTCTTGAACTGACTCTTCTGAAAGCGGAACGCGATCCCGGTCTTGAACTCGGTTGCGTTGAATATCAGTTCCTTCAGGTGGATCTCGGGTTGTTCTTCCCAGAAGATGCCGAAACTCGGATCGCCGTAATAGCGACCGAAGAACTTGCTGCGAAAAATCTCCGCCCAGGCCGCGATGAAGGTGCGCGAACCCGATGCCACCGGCGGCGGATAGCGGCGGAGGTTGCTCAGCAGTTCCTCGAGCGTGTTCAGCTCGGGAATGAACTCCCAAATGTTGTCGTAGAAATCGTCGAAGCTCTCGCCCTTTTTCAGGGACACCGCGTAGCCGGTGGCCACCAGCGAGCCGCCGGACACCGACGAGAGCGTGTGCACCTGC
>JBFJNB010000114.1:0-7424 GCA_041633655.1 Lysobacterales bacterium
GGCATCGGCACGTACGAGGTCATCATCACCGAGGCGTCGCCCTTGAGCACCGCCAGGTTGTTGACGACCACGCCGATGACCATCAGCGCGAAGCCCAGCCACGCGATGCGCGGCGTCGCGAGGCGGCAGCGCAGCAGCGTCGAGGAGCAGAAGTACAGGATCGCGATCTCGAAGAAGATGATCCAGAAGATCAGCATGTTGACGCCGTGCGAGGTCAGCAGCTGATAGAACCGGTCTGCCGGCAGCAGGTGCAAGGCCGGCCAGCGGGTCAGCGTCACCAGCAAGGCTGCGATCCCGCCCAGCAGCAGCATCACGATGCCGGCCACCGCGTTGGCGCGCATCAGCTGTTCGGCCGGCTTGTGGAACTGGAGGCCGGATTCGGGACAGGTACGGAAAGCCGCTTCGCTCATGATCCGCCCTCCGTGATGTAGATCTTGCCGACCATCGTGTGGTGCAGGATCCCGCAGTACTCGTTACAGATGATGGTCTGATCGCCGTCGGTGTCGGGGGTGATCGTCAGCACCATCTCGTACCCCGGTATGATCTGGGTATTGATGTTGACCGGCTGCAGCGAAAAGCCATGCTGCCAGTCCATCGACGAGATGTGCAGCCGGTAGGTCTGGTTCTTTTCCAGCTCCAGCAGCGGCCACCACTGCCACAAGCGCGCGATCAGATAGACGTCGCTTCCCGGCGGCGGGCGCACGACCGGAATGTTCTGCGCGGTCTCGGTACGGACCGTGTACTTTTCTACCATCGCCATCGTCTTGGCTTGAAAGGCCTCTGGGGTGGTCCGGTAGGCCTCGTTGGAGAGGTTCTGCTTCCCGTACACGTGCCACAGCGGCATCATCGCGAACATGATCAAGCACCAGACCAGCGCGATCGCGATCCACATGCCTTCCACCCGATCCAGAGGCTGCTTCCACCAGACCGTTTCCGCAGGCGGCAGAATGGAACTCACGGCAAGACCTCCTTGCGATCTACTTCGCGATTGGGATGCTGATGATTTCCATGATTCCCCAGACGATGTAGAACACCGCCGGGAACACGACGCCAATGAAAAGTAGGATGAACGGGTTGTCCAAGACCCGTTGCATCACCGGAACCCGCGCCCGCTCGCCCTCAACGCTTTGGCTCATGACTTTTACCCCCGATCGGATTGACGAACCCCCCCCGCGCCCGAGGACCCGGCGGGCGGCACCAGCATAATCGGCTTGCCGGGGCCGGTAATCTGTGGAAACTGCTGAGTCGGGCAGTGGTAAATACCTAATGGCGTACGGACGCCGCGGTGCTCGAATGATAGGTTTGAAACGCAGGCACAAGGCTCGGGAGATGGCGGCGCGAGTTCTGGCATGGACGATCGTTTGGCTGGCTGCCGGCTGCCAGGGGCCGGCGGAGCCTGCGGTCGAGGCTCACGGCAAGCGTTTCGTGCGACTGGGCGTCACCGCCGAGCCGATCGACTCGAGCGCCGAGCGCTGGCCGTGCGTACTGGATCGCGTCACCGGCCTGATCTGGGAGGTCAAGGACCCCGACGACGGCCTGCACCACCCCGACCACACCTACAGCTGGTTCGACCCGTCCGAGTCGCACCAGGGCGCGCTCGACTATCGGGGGGTGCCGGACGGCGGTGAGTGTAGCGGCAGCGAATGCGATACGTTCGGCCTCGTCAGCGCCGTCAATCGCGCGTCCCGCTGCGGATTCGACGACTGGCGGGTCCCGGCCAAAGAGGAGTTGAATTCGCTCAGCGATCCGCGGCGGCTGCACCAGCCGCCGACGATCGACACCGATTTCTTCCCGGACGCGAGGGCCGAGGACTACTGGTCGGCCAACGACTACCATTTCCAGTATGACGCCGCCTGGGCCTGGAACTTCCGCGACGGGTTGGACCGGGTGGACTTCAAAGCCGTGGCCAAGCGCGTGCGCCTGGTGCGCGGTCAGGCGGCCGGGCCGGTCAGCGGCGAGGGCTGAGGCGTTGCTCGCACTCGCCCGCGTGGCGCTGTTGCTGGTGATCGTGCTGGTATCGCTGAGCGCCTACCTGCGGCTGGCCCATTCCGGCATCGGCTGCCCCGACTGGCCTGCCTGCTACGGGCGCATCGGCCCGGCGCCGCAGGAGCCGGCGGCGCTGACCGAACCGCCGGGCTCGCCCTACCAGCGGCTGGCCGACCAAGCCAACGAGCCGATGGCGTGGGCCACGCCGCTGCACCGCTTGATCGCCAGCGTCCTGGGACTGGTCGTGGTGGCGCTGAATGTAACGTCCTGGAAGCGGCGGCGCGACCGCATGCTGACCACGGTGCTGCTCGCGCTGACGGTGTTTCTGGCCGTGCTCGGGGTCCGCTCCGGCACCCTGCACGAGCCGGCCGTGGTCATGGGCAATCTAGCCGGTGGATTCGCGATGCTGGGCCTGCTCGGCTGGCTGTCCGTCCGTGCTGGCCCGCCGGGCGCGGCGATCCGGCGGCCGGGGCTGGCGCGCTGGACCCTGGCGGCAATCGCCGCGCTGAGCATCCAGATCGCGCTCGGCGGACTGACGAGCGCCAACTTCGCGGCCACCGCCTGCCGCTCGCTGCCCGATTGCCACGGCCAGTGGTGGCCCGACCGGACCCTGCTCGAGGCGCTCGACCTGTCGCGCAGCCACGAGGTCACGCCGAGCGGCGTCGCGGTGGGCGGGGGCGAGCGAATCGCGATCCACGTGGCCCACCGGCTCGGGGCGGTTGCGGCACTGGTGTTTGCGCTGGCTGCCGCCGCCGCGGGCATCATGAGCGGCGGTCGCGCGCGCCGCGCCGCGCTGGTCGTCGTAGCCCTGGTGGCGATCGAATTTGCGCTCGGCGTCGCGGCGGTCCTGGCGGGCTTGCCGATCGGTCTGGCGGTGGCACACAACTGGCTCGCCGCCTTGTTGCTACTCGGGCTGTTGCGCCTGCTGGCTTTGAGCAGGACGGCGCCGTGAGCGGGCGCTCTCTGGTCGTCGTCCTGGCCGCGCTGCTGGCAGCGGTTACGATCGGTTACTACCTCGGCGCGCCTGGCCGCGGCCTGACCGAGGTACCGTTGGACCTGCGCGGCATCGTGCGCCCCGCGGCGCCCGCGATCGAGGGCTTCGAACTCGAGGACCACCGCGGCGCGCCATTCGGTCCCGACCGATTGCGCGGCGAATGGACGCTGATGTTCTTCGGGTACACCTCGTGTCCGGACGTGTGCCCGGGCGCGATGCTGACGCTGCGCGCGGTGGTGGCCGAGTGCGCCGAGGCCGGGATCGAGCCGCCGCAGGTAGTGCTGGTCTCCGTCGACCCGGAGCGCGACGATGCCGCGACGCTGGCGCGCTACGTCGGCTACTTCGGCGCCGACTTCGTCGGCGTGCGCGGCGACATCGACATGCTGGACTCCCTGGTGCGCCAGGTCGGGAACATGTACCAGCGCTTGCCGCCCGACGACGCGGGGCGCTACGAGCTGGCGCACAGCGCCTCGCTATACCTCATCGGCCCGCAGGGCCGGCCACGGGCCGCGTTCCCCCCGCCCCACGAGCCCGCCGCGATCGCCGCGCAGCTCACCCGGGTCAGGACGCTGTTCGGCGGCGGCTGAGTTCGCCAGCGGTGCGCCCGGCGCCGGCGCGGAGGCCGCGAACTGGCGTAGCTCAGTTCCCCGCTCGACCCCGGCTCAGACAACTCACGCTCTTTGGCTACCCCACGCTCGGGCGATCCTGGCCGCGAGCGGGGTCGGATTGGCCCGGCCTAGAGACGATCGACCATCGAGTAGTAGAACATCCCGAGCACCATCCCCGGATAGCGCAGCAGCGTCCCGCCCGGGAAGGTCCGGATCGGAAGCTGAGCGAACACGTCGAAGCGGCTCGCGGTGCCGTTGACCGCCTCGGCGATGACCTTGCCCGCGAAGTTCGCCGTCGAGATGCCGTGACCGGAGTAACCCTGCGCGAAAAAGAGGTTCGGCTCGAGCCTGCCGAAATGCGGCAGCCGGTTCACCGTGACCGACAGGGTGCCGCCCCAGGCGTAGTCGATCGCGACGTCGGCAAGCTGCGGAAACAGCCGCAGCATGTAGCGCCGCACGAAGCCGGCGATGTCGCGCGGGAAGCCGCTGCGGTAGTTCTCACCGCCGCCGAACAGCAGCCGACGATCCGCGGAGAGGCGAAAATAATCGACCACGAAGCGGGTGTCATGGACCCCGAACCGGCCCGCGATCAGCGCCTCGGCGCGGTCAGCGGGCAGCGGCTCGGTGGCCAGCATGAAATTGTTGATCGGCATGATCTTGCCCGCGACCCGCGGCTCCAGCCGGCCGAGGTACCCGTTGCAGGCGAGCACGATGAACGACGCGTCCACCGAACCGTTCGCGGTGGCGACCGTCGCCGGATCGCGTCGCGTGTACCCGGTCACCCGGGAGCGCTCGTAGATGCGCACGCCGGCCGAGCGCGCCGCGCGGGCCAGCCCCAGCGCGTAGTTCAGCGGGTGCAGCACCATCGCCCCTGCGTCGTAACACCCCTCCAGAAACGCATCGGTGGCCACGCGCGCCCTGGTCTGGTCGCGATCCAGCGGGGTCAGGTGCGGGTAGTCGTAGCGCTCGGCCAGCGCGTCGGCCAGCTCTTGTGCCCACCCCAGGTAGCGCTTCTTGTGTACCCCCACGAGCTGGCCGCCTTGGAGATCGCACTCGATGCCATGGTCGGCGACGCGGGTGCGGATCTCGTCCTTGGCCGCCTCGGCGAAATCCCAGAACCGGCGCGAAGTCTGGTAGCCGAACTTGGCCTCCATCTCGAGCGCGTCCTTGCGCTGGCCGCTGCCGATCAGCCCGCCGTTGCGCCCGGATGCGCCGAACCCGACCCGCTCGGCCTCCAGCAGCACCACGTCCATCCCCCGCTCGGCCAGGTTCAGCGCCGCCGACAGCCCGGTGTAGCCGCCGCCGATCACGCACACGTCGGCGCGCTCGCGCCCGGCAAGCTGGGGATGCTCGTGCGCGCCGATCGCGGTCGCGGCGTAGTAGCTCGGTGGATGTCCGCTGAGGCTCATCGGCAGGGATCGTTCCGGTAGTGGTGGAGCACCGGCATTGTTTCACAGACGCCGGGGCCCCCAAAAGCCATCCGAACCGCCGTTCGACAGACCCCGATCGGGCCCCTGACTTCGGTCAGGTCACGAGAAATACGTCCCGCCGTTGATGTCCACGCTGGCGCCGGTGATGAAGCTCGCCCCGGGCGAGGCCAGGTACGCGACCAGATCGGCGACCTCCCGGGCCCGTCCTTCTCGGCGCAGCGGCGTGTTTCCCGCGACCGCGGCGCGCACTTCATCTTTGGTGAACGTATCGTGGAAGGTCGTGCTGATCATGCCCGGACACACGCAGTTGACCCGGATTTTCGACGGACCCAGTTCCTTGGCCATCGCCCGGGTGAACGTCATCACCGCCGCTTTCGACGTCGAATACGCCGCGGCCCCCGGACCGCCGCCATCGCGACCGGCCTGCGAGGCAAAATTGACGATCGAACCGCCATTGCTCATGTGCGGCACCACATGCTGGGTCGTCAGGAACGCACTGGTGACGTTGAGCCTCATGACGCCCTCGAAAAACGCCTGGTCCATTTCCGCCAGTGACTTTCTTGCGACCAGTCCGCCGACGACGTTCACGAGAATGTCGATCGCGTCACCGTATGCCTTGCGCGCCTCGGCGACGAGGTTCTCCACGTCGGCCTGCTTGGTCATGTCTCCAGCGACGGCGATCGCCGAGCCCCCCGCGTCTTCGATCGCGGCCACCGTGGCCTCGCCGTCCGCGGCGTTGTTGAAATAGTTGACCACGACCTTTGCGCCGCGAGCGGCCAGTCCTTCCGAGACCGCCCTGCCGATATCGCGCGCTCCACCGGCCACGATGGCCACCTTGTCTTTGATGCTCATATTCATTTCCAATTTTCTGTCATTGAGACGAACCCTTCGCGCTGACCGGCTGAATCCGACCACCGAAAGCCCAGACCGAGATCACCGCGAGCGGCACCAGCAGCGCACCGAGAACGAAGAACGGCACGTACGAGGTCTTGGTCACCGCCGGTACGATCCAGGTCGTGATCAGTACCCCCACGACCGCCGCCGTGCCCCCCGCACCGGCCAGCGATCCTACCGATTTACCGGAGAAGAAATCGCTCGGCAGCGTCTGGATATTGCCGATCGCAAGCTGAAATCCGAACAGGATCACCGCGATCAGCAATACCGCCGCCAGGGGTGTTGCCGCGAACGCCGTTGCGATCAGAGTCGGCAGCATGATGGCCCCGCCCAGGGTGATCGTCAGCTTCCGGGTCTTGTTGACCGTCCATCCGCGCTTCAGCAGCGCACCGGCCAGCCAGCCGCCGAACATCGCCCCGATCGCGGCCCCGACATACGGCACCCAGGCGAACAGGCCTATCTGCAGGATATCGAATCCGAAGCGGTCCGCCAGATAGATCGGCAGCCAGCTGACGAACAGCCACCAGACCGGGTCGAGGAAGAACCGCGAGGCAATGACCGCCCAGCTCTGGCGGTACTTCAGCATCTCCACCCATCCCGGAGCGGCCTGCTCATCGTCCGGGTCGAGTGCCTCGGAACGCTGTCCCGACAGAATGTATTGGCGTTCTTCCTCGGACAGCCAGGGGTGCCGATCCGGTGGCGCCTTATATACCATCAGCCACGGAATCAGCCAGATGAAACCCAGGAAACCGACCGCGAAAAAGGTCCCCTTCCAACCGAACTGCAGATACAAAAGCGCGATGACCGGCGCCGAGACCACGGCGCCGACCGAGGCGCCGGCATTGAAGATCCCCTGGGCCAGGGCCCGCTCCTTGATCGGAAACCACTCGGCGTTGGCCTTGGTCGCGCCGGGCCAGTTGCCGGCCTCGCCCAAGGCCAACCCGAATCGCACCGCACCGAGCGCACCGACGGTGCGAACCACCGCGTGCAGCATGATCGACACGGACCACACCACGATGGCCAGCACGAACCCCAGCCGGGTTCCGATGGCGTCGAAGATCTTGCCGAAGACCGACTGCCCGATCGCATACCCGACCATGAAGAACGTGATCAACAGGGCGTAATCGTTCTTGTCCATCCCCAGATCTTCGGAGATCCCGGGCCACATGACCGCCAGCGCATTGCGGTCGATGTAATTGATCACCGTGGCGATCGCGACGAGAGAGACTACAACCCACCTGAGACCTTTCTTTTTCATGCCGCGCCCCCGTCAAGAAAATCCTCCCGAACCGGACTGAATACGTCGACCAGAACACCGGCTTTGCGACAGACCGCGCCGTGATCGAGACCGGGGCGCACGTAAAAACTGTCACCCGGACCCAGGCGCCGCTCGACGCCATCGATATAGACGTCGAATTCGCCGCTCTCCACGTAAGTCACTTGCGAATGCGGGTGCGCGTGGACTTCACCGACGGCGCCGACGTCGAATTCCACCCTGGCCATCAGGATGGA
>JBFJNB010000115.1:0-7402 GCA_041633655.1 Lysobacterales bacterium
AAGCTCACGTTCAAGTACGCCACGCTGGAGGCCCGGATCAGGGTTCCCAACCTGGCCAACGGGCTGTGGCCGGCGTTCTGGACCCTCGGCAACAACTTCCGCCAGGTCGGCTGGCCCGATTGCGGCGAGTTGGACGTAATGGAGATGGGCAACTCCGCGGCGATCGCCGCCGGGGTCGTGAACCGCCGCGTCGGCTCGACCGCACATTGGGAGAACAACGGCGGCTATGCCGGCTACGGCCTGACCCTGGACGCCGCGGCCGACCTCAACGACGACTTCCACGTGTTCCGGATGGAGTGGACTCCGGATGCGGTGACGACCTACCTCGACGGCGAGCAGATCTGGGTCATCGACATCACCCCCGGCTCGTGCACCGACTGCACCGAGTTTCACCAGCCGCATTTCATGATCCTGAACGTCGCCGTCGGCGGCACCTATCCGGGGATACTCAGCGCCGGCGCGATCACAGCGCCAACCCCGGCCGAGATGCTGGTCGACTGGGTGCGCATCTACGACAACGGCCACACCGAGGTCGGCGGCTCGGGCTTCGTCGAGTCGACCCCGCCGATCGGCCCGGCGCACTCGGGTTCCTGGTACAACGCCGGGCAGAGCGGGCACGGATTCTCGATGGAATTCGGCGAGCTCGCCGACGGCTCGCCGCTGGCGGTGATCTACTACTACGGCTACGACATCAACGGCAATCCGCTGTTCTTCGTCGGCACCGGGGTTCCGGACGGCAACGCGGTGGAGGTCGAGTTCGTCTCGCCGGTGGGAATGCGCTTCGGCGAGTTCGATCCCGACACCGTGATGCGGCCCGGCGCCGGCACCGGCCGGTTCGAGTTCGCCGATCAAGACAACGGCACCTTCAGCTACACGCCGTCGGAGTTCTCGGAGACGACCTGGGGGCACAGCCCGATCGAGGAGCTGGCCTTGGAGAAGCTGTTCGGGATCCCGGTCGAAGCGCGCCGCTGAGCTTAGCCCGCGGCCGCCGTACCTTCGGTGGCGCAGTGGCGGGCGACGAACTCACCGTGCGAGGGGTTGGCGGCCACGCCCCGCGCAATCGACTTGCGCACGCGCGCCGTCAGGCGCCTGAGTTCCTGTTCGTCGGTATTGTCGGCGAACGGGTGGTAGCCGGCCGGCAGCAGTCCCTGCCCGATCAGGACCGCGATCCACGAGGTCTCCGAGAACAGCTCGTTATTGTCCCGGAAGATCCGGCCGTTGGTCCCGAACAGCTCCAGCTTGTGCTTGAGTGAATCGGGCACGTCCATCTCGCGGCACTCGTTCCAGTAGGGCGTGTCGGCCCGCCGGGTGACGTGGTAGTGCGCGATGATGAAATCGCGGATGTACTCGATCTCGGTCTTGACCTCGCGGTTGAACTGGGCGACCTCCGAGGGCTCGATCGCCTGCGCCGGAAACAGCTTGATCAGCCGGATGACGCTGTTCTGGATCAAGTGGATGCTGGTCGATTCCAGCGGCTCCAGAAAGCCGCTCGCAAGCCCCAGCGCGACGACGTTGCGGTTCCACTGTTTGAGCCGCCGGCCGGTCCGGAACCGGATCGTGCGCGGCTCGGTGAGCGGCGCGCCGTCGAGATTGTCCAACAGGGACTTGGTGGCCTCGTCTTCCGACATGAAGCGGCTCGAGTAGACCAGGCCGTTGCCGACGCGGTGCTGCAGCGGGATGTTCCATTGCCAGCCGCAGCTTCGCGCGGTGGCGCGGGTGTATGGCGCCGGCGGCGCCACCGAGGCGCTCTGCACCGCGACCGCCCGGTCGCTGCGCAGCCAGTGCCCCCAGTCCTCCCAGCCGGTTTCGAGCGCCTGCTCGATCAGGAGCCCACGGAACCCGGTGCAGTCGATGAACAGATCGCCCTCGATGAGCTGGCCGGATTCCAGCCGCACCGATTCGACGAACCCGGACTCCCCGTCGAGGTTCACGTCGACCACCTTGCCCTCGGTGCGCCTGACCCCCCACGGCTCGGCCAGCGTGCGCAAAAGCCCCGCGTACATGCCGGCGTCGAAGTGATAGGCGTAGTTGGCCTTGCGCTCGCCCTCGGCGCCGAAGCGATTGGCCCGGGCCAGACACGCCTCGAAGCTGAACTCGTCCAGCGCCGCGGTCTCGCCGTGGCGCCGGGCGCGCAGCCAGAAATGGTGGAACTGGGCCGCCCAGGTCTCGATCCCGTGCGCAGCGAACGGGTGGAAGTAGCGCTCCCCCAGCTCGCCCCAGTTATGGAACTCGATCCCGAGCTTGAAGGTGCCGTTGACCGCGCGCAGGAACTCGGCCTCGTCGAGCTCTAGCAGCAGGTGGAAATTCCGGATCGGCGGGATCGTCGCCTCGCCGACCCCGACGGTGCCGATTTCGTCGGACTCGATCAGCTCGACGCCGAGGTTGCTGCCGAAGGACTTCGCCAGCGCCGCCGCGGCCATCCAGCCCGCGGTGCCGCCGCCGACGATGACCACTCGCTTCACGCCGCAGCTCATGACGGCGAGGCTCCGCGCTCGATCGGATATTCGCGTTTGCACATGGGATCGGTTACCGGTTCAGTTTGTTGCGGAGGGTCGCGCGCACCTTGCGCGCGGCGTCCTCGTCGAGTTCACCCAGCACCCCGCGCCTGCTCTCGGGGATGTGGGCGGCGGTTTCGGGGCCGTAATCGAACACATAGTAGTCAAAAAATCCCTTCCAGGCGCGGCGCTGCGGCTCCGGCAGGTCGCGAATGTCCAGGATCGCGTGCAGTAGCGCGTCGGCCGGTGCGCCCATGTGCTTAGGAACGTTGCGCCACCAGTGGTTGATCAGAATGTTGAAGCTCTCCAGGCCCTCGACGTGATGCCACCACATGCTTGGAATGTACAAGGCGTCGCCGGGCTCGAGCTCGGCCACTTGGGCGTGCTCGAGCGCTTCGGCGAACCGCGGGTAACGCTCCAGGTCGGGGTCGTTGATATCGACCAGGCTGACCGCCTGCCCGGCGGGGGTGAAGTCGATCGGCCCCACGTACAGGTTGGAGAGCTGGTCGGGCGGAAACAGCGTGAAGCGCCGGCGCCCGGCGCAGACGCAGGCGATGTTTTCGAGCACGTCGTAATGCGCGGCCACCGTCGTGCGATTGCCAATCCAGATGCGCACGGTCGCCCTGGATTCCCCGGTCGGCAAGGCGTTGCGATCGCGCAGTCCCGGCAGGCAGTAATCAAGCGCCATTGATCCCATGTAGATCGTCGGCGGCGCGTCGTCTGATGCGTGTTCGCTGATCTGATCCAGCACCCAGTCCAGCCGGGTCTTGATCTGTTCGAAGTTGGTCTCGGCGAGCTGGTCGCTGTAGAAAATCCGCCCGCCGGTCTCCGGCCGGGCAACGAACGCGGTCACCGGCGCGCCCTGGTAGAAATCCAGCAGGTAGCGGCCGGTCTCGGCGGCGGACTCACGAGCCTTCTGAACCAGCGGCCAGTCCGACACCAGGCCGCGCATCACCGCCGGGTCCGGTTCGGAGGCAACGCGCTCGAAAGCGCTGGCGGGATCGACGTCCTGGATTTCCTTGATTTTCAGCTTGGCGCGGCTCACGGCTGGAGTGATCAGGCTGGCAGCAGTCGGTTTTTCCTCTCGATCAGCCGGTCGAGGTTCGCCAGCGAAGCCTGCATCAGGAAGATGTCGCGGAGGTGACCTCCGCGGTGCAGCACTTCGAGCCCGTTGGCGCTGAGCCCGGCGAACTTCTCTTCGTTGATCGTGTAGAGGCCCTTGACCGTCTGTTTCGAGCCGTCCTTGAACGCGATCTCCAGCACCAGGGATTCGATCAGTTCGAGCCCGACCAGAAGCTGCGAGAGGGTCTGGTTGAGCTCGTGGCCCTCGTGAATGGCCTTCAAGATCGAGCTCATGCGCTCCAGCCACGGGCTTTCGCCGCCATGGGCCAGGAACAGCGGCTCGCCCTCGGTTTCGCTGACGCTGGGATGATCGAGATCGATGTGGACGACCGGCACCTGCGTGGGAACGCCGTCGTCGAGGCGCTCCTGGAAGCCGATCAGCAGCGGCTGGCGCTGGATGCTCAGCGGGACGTAGCCGGCGTCCCAGCCGTCGTCGCCGAGGAACAGATTCTCGGCCTCCGAAAACCCCAGCAGCGCAATCGGCTCGAAGTGACCGCCCTCGGTGTTCTTGACGAAGAACAACGGGTACTCGCGCTGCAGGTGGACGAATTCGACCGGGAACACCCGGGCCAGGTTGACGTCGTAACCGGCGCCCTTTCGGTAGGCCTTGTCGACCCTCAAGTTCTTGTGGGTCACGTTGTCCAGCAGCACGTGCCTGGTCATGGGATCTCCCGATTCACCCGGTGGTCGCCGCGGGCAGGCCGTCGCGGCCGATCTGGTCCAGCAAATCGCGGTTGCGCGGCAGCCTGGGAATCATCTCGTTGGCCTTGCGGATGTTGTCGGCAAACAGCCGCTGGGCCTGTTCGGCATCCTTGCTCGAGCGCCCGCTGGCTCTGGGCTGGGTCGCAAAGCCCATCCCGTAAAGCACGTACTGGTAGCTGGCCGACGGAAAGATCTCGTCGATCTGCGGAAAGTCCCGATGCCAGGGCACGTGATAGCGCCACAGGTCCAGGCGCTGCTGCAGGCTTTCCGGAATGCTCTCGCGACGGCGATTGTCGCTCCAGTAGGCCGAATCGGTGCGCTTGCTCAGCACGTAGTGCAGCTTCAGGAACTCGATGATGCGGTCCCAGCGGTAAAGAAACGTGTCGTTGTAGCGCCTGGCGACGATGTCCATGACCCCGCGATTGGCGGGCAGTTGCTCGCTGATCATCCGCCCCGCCAGCTCCACCAGTACCAGCGCGCTGGCCTCCAGCGGCTCGAGAAAGCCCGCCGCCATCCCGATGGCGACGCAGTTGCGATGCCAGAATTTTTCCCGGTGACCCGGCCGAAACGAGATCTTGCGCGGCGCATACTCACCGGTCGGCCCACCCTGGATGCGCTCGATGTACTCGGTGAGTGCCCGCGCGGCGTCATCGTCGCTGGTGTGGGCGCTGGAATAGACGTGACCGATCCCGCGCCTCGTGGTCAGGCCGATATCCCAGATCCAGCCCGCCGGCTGGGCGGTCGATATGGTCTGGGAGGCGATCGGGCTGTCGGCGCGGGCGTAGGGCAACTGCACCGCCAGCGCCGAATCGTTGAACAGCACATCGGACCTGTCGAGGTAGCGGACCCCGTAGTGGTCCCCGAGCAGCAGCGCGGCGAAGCCGGTGCAATCGATGAACAGGTCGGCCGCCAGATCGCCGTGCTCGGCGGTGGCAACGGAGCGGATATCGCCATCCGGGTCGCCGTTGATGCCGGTCACGTGATCGCGGACATGGCGCACGCCGAGTTTGGTCGTGCAGTGTTTCTCCAGCAGGTCGGCGAATCTGCCGGCGTCCAGGTGATAGGCGTAGTTCACGACCCCGGCGTACTCGGGCGTGGTCGGCTGCTTGGGCGCCAGGCCGCGGTCGCACAGGTATCCCTGAACGCTGACCGCATCCGCAAAGGAGACCTTTTCCCGCTGTGGCTGCCAGTGAGGCACCAGATTGATCCCGGAGTAGCCCGCGGGCGCGGTGAATGGATGGTAGTACGAGTCGTCCTCGTCACCGGTGACCCAGCCGACGAATCGGGTGCCCTGCTTGAATGACGCCGAACAGGCGCTCAGGAATTCGCTTTCCGAGACACCGATCCTGCTAAGCGTGGTGCGCATCGTCGGCCAGGTGCCCTCGCCGACCCCGATGGTCTTGACCTCCGGGGATTCGATCAAGGTCACGGCGACCTCGCCACCGGCATCGATTCCGTGCTCGCTGGCGATCAGGCCCGCGGTGATCCAGCCAGCGCTGCCGCCGCCGACGATGACGATGCTGCTCAATGGGTGTCTGGGCTCGGAACTCATGAAAAAAAAGCCGCTGCGAGGGCAGCGGCTCAAATCTAGCAACTAAAGCTTATTGTTAAAAGGTGTAGCGAGCGCCGATGTTGAAGCGGGCGCCATACTCGTTGCCTCTCAGGAACTGCTCCGGGTAGCGCACGTAAACCCGCTGCGTTTCCTTGGTGATGTTGATCGCCTCGAAAAACACCGCGAGCTGGTCGGTCGCGTACCAGGTCACGTTCAGGTCGATCGGCTGGTAGGCCTCGGTGAACACCGGAGCCCCGAACTGATCGAACCCGCTCAGGAACTCATCGCGCCAGTTGTAGGCGACCCGCGCCGACAGCCAGTCGTTCTCGTAGAACACCGACAGGTTGGCCGAATCGCTCAGGCCCGGCAGCGCGAAGGACTGATCGACCACCTCGCGATCCGCGTCGACGTCGCCGTGGACGAAGGTCGCGTTGGCCTGGACGCCCCAGCCGGAATCCCCGAACAGGTGCTGGACCGCCAGTTCCCAGCCGAACAGCGTGCCGATCTCGGCATTCTCGGTGGTGGTCACGTCGAACACCGCCAGCGGATCACCCGGTTGAGCGCGCACCGGCGTCGTGGCGGGCACGCCGAGAATCTCGTTGATTCGGGCGAACACGGCCTGATCGTCGGGCTGGATGCCCTCGGCCGTCAGTTCAGCACGCGCCTGCTCGGCGAGCGCGCCGATGTACGGATCGAGGATGCCCTCGAAAGTCTGCTGGACCGTGGTCGAGACCAGGAAGTTATCGACCCGCTTGCGGAAGTAGCCGACCGAAGCGTAGCTGCCCTCGGCGTAGTACCACTCCAGCGACAGGTCGAAGTTGTCGGAGACGTAGGGCAGCAGATCCGGATTCCCGGAACTGACCCGGCGGTTACGCACGTTCGGGTTGCCGATGAACGACCGGTTCGGTCCCAGCGCCCCGATCGGCGGACGCGCGATCGAGCGGCTGTAGGAGAACCGGGCCATCCAGTCCGGTCGGACCTCGAGACTCATGTCGAGGCTGGGCAGCCAGAACTTGTTTTCGCCCTGGCCCTCGCGCAGCGACGGATTGTCGGCAAACTCGTAGCTGAATTCGTTGCCGCCGACCCAGACGATCGCGGTCGCGGGCACCTCTTGGCCAAACGAGGTCAGCTCGGTGTCCTCGTAGCGAACGCCGAGCAGCGCGTTGAACGGCATGCCGTTGAACTCGTCCTGGAAGTTGACCTGGGCGTACAGCGAATTGATCTCTTCCTCGACGATCGAGCGGCCGGCGTTGTTGAGCGGGCCCGACCAGAATCGTCCGCGGGTGCCGGAGGGATCCTGGAAGTCCGGACCCCAGAATCCCGCATCCGGCCAGTAGCAGCACGGGAAGTTTTCGGCGCCGACGGTTTCGTATTGATCGACGATGTAGTCGAACGGCGCGGTGAAGTAGGTGTCGAACGCGTAGCTTCCGCCGTTGGAAAACCCGCCGAGGACCCCATCGAGGCTGCCCATCTGCCACTGGTCGTCCGGCCAGTACTGCGCCGAGGTCAGCCAGAAGCCAGCCGGCAGCAG
>JBFJNB010000116.1:0-7401 GCA_041633655.1 Lysobacterales bacterium
CAGGTCGCCGCGGCGCTGGTCGCCGGCAACTCGGTGCTGGCCAAGCCGGCCGAGCAGACCACCTTGGTTGCGCACCACGCGGTGGCGCTGCTGCACGAGGCCGGCGTACCGCGCGAGGTGTTGCACCTGATCCCGGGCGAGGGCGCCGGGATCGGCGCGCTGGCAGTCGCCGACGAGCGGGTAGCCGGGGTGGCGTTCACCGGCTCCACCCGGACCGCGCGCGCGATCAACCGGTCGCTGGCGGCGCGCTCCGGGGCGCTGGCGGCGCTGGTCGCCGAGACCGGCGGCCAGAACGCGATGCTGGCCGACAGTTCGGCGCTGGCCGAGCAACTGGTCGGCGACACCCTGGAATCGGCGTTCTCCAGCGCCGGGCAGCGCTGCTCGGCGCTGCGCGTTTTGTTCGTGCAGGCCGAGCTGGCGCCGCGGGTCATCACGATGCTGGCCGGCGCCCTGGAGGAACTGCGGGTGGGCGACCCGGCCTTGCTGGCCACCGACGTCGGTCCGGTGATCGACGCGCGGGCGCACCAGATGCTCGCCGCGCACTGCGAGCGCATGGAGGTCGAGGGCCGCCGGCTGGCCCGGGCTCCGCTGCCCCGGTGGGCCGAGGCGGGCCACTTCGTGGCTCCGGTGGTCTATGAGATCGACTCGCTGGACCGCCTGGAGGGCGAGGTGTTCGGACCGATCCTGCATCTGGTTCGCTACCGCGCGCGCGACCTCGATCGGGTAATTGCGGCGATCAACGGCACCGGCTACGGGCTGACCCTCGGAATCCACAGCCGGGTAGAGTCGACGGTGGAGTACATCCGCCGCCGGGTGCGGGCCGGCAATTGCTACGTCAACCGCAACATGATCGGCGCGGTGGTCGGGGTCCAGCCGTTCGGCGGGGAGGGCCTGTCGGGGACCGGCCCCAAGGCTGGCGGCCCGCATTACCTGCAGCGCTTCACGACCGAGCGCACCGTGACCGTAAACACCGCCGCGGTCGGCGGCAACGCGGCGCTGCTGGCGCTCGACGCCGAGCCGTGAACGGGTGCGCCTGGGAGGGGTCTGAACGGCCATGTACCTGAGTTACTTCGGACTCACCGAGACCCCGTTCGCGATCACCCCGGATCCCCGCTTCGTGTTCTTAAGCAAGCGCCACGAGGACGCGCTGGCCCACCTGCGCTACGGGATCACCCAGGGTGGCGGCGGCGGCTTCGTGCAGCTCACCGGCGAAGTCGGGACCGGCAAGACCACGCTCAGCCGCTGCCTGCTCAACGAGCTGCCGGAGCATGTGCGCGCGGCGCTGATCCTGAATCCGATACTGGACCCGCTGGAGCTGCTGGAGGCGATCTGCGAGGAGCTGAAGGTCCCCATCCGCGGCGCCCACGGAAGCCAGAAGAAACTGGTCGATCGCCTGAACCGCTACCTGCTGCAGGCCCACGGCGAGGGCATGACCGTGGTGCTGGTGCTGGACGAGGCCCAGAATCTGTCGCCGGCCGCGCTGGAACAGGTGCGGCTCCTGACCAACCTGGAGACCCCGACCCAGAAGCTGTTGCAGGTCGTGCTCCTGGGCCAGCCCGAGCTGCGCGACCTGCTGCGGCGACCCGACCTGCGCCAGCTCGCCCAGCGCATTACCGCCCGCTATCACCTGGTGCCGCTGGACGAGTGCGAGACCGCCGCCTACACCGCGCATCGGCTGCGGGTCGCCGGCGCGCAGGGGGAGGTGTTCACCCGCGCCGGCATGCGCGCGCTGCACCGCGCTTCCGGCGGCGTCCCGCGGCTGATCAACATCATCGCCGAGCGCTCGCTGCTGGCCGCCTACGCGCGTGGGCGACGCACGATCGGCGCCGGCCTGGTGCGCGCGGCCGCGGCCGAGGTTCACGACCCCGAAGCCGGTCGCGAGCGAGCGCGCCGCTGGCCGGTCGCCGCGGGCCTGGCCGCGGGCCTCGCGCTGGCGGGGTGGTACGGGTACTCGCATTGGGCCCCGGATTTGCCCGCGGCAGGGCTCGAACCGCCCCCCGCCGCCAGCGCGTCCGCGGTCGACGCCGCCGCGGCGCCGATCGCGACCCCTCCCCCACCCGCGCCGGAGCCGACCCTGGCGGCGGTCGGTTTTGCCGCGGCCTGGGACCGGCTGCTTGCGGCGCGCGGAATCCCGCCGCGGCCGGCACCGGCGCTTCCCGGCTGCGGCGACGCCGAAAGCGGCGGTGACAGCGTGCGCTGCCTGGAAGGACGGACCACCGCCGCCGAGCTGATCGAGCTTCAGCGCCCGGTGATCGCGGAGCTGTCCGCGCTGGAGGATCGCTACGTGGTGGTGCAACTGACCTCGGCCACCGCGCTGCTGGATGCCGGCGACGACGTGCCACGCCCGGTGTTCGAGCGCCACTGGAGCGGCCGCTACTGGGACCTGTGGCGGATGCCGAACTACGTGCCGGAGCTGCTGCGTGAGGGCGACCGCGGGCCCGGCGTGCTGTGGGTCAAGGAGGTCGCCGCGCGGGCCGAGCCGGCGTTCGTCGCCGACACGATGGATCCGTATTTCGGGCCTTCGCTCCGGTCCTGGGCGCTCGATTTTCAGCGCCGCGCGGGCCTGCGCGAGGACGGCATCATCGGCCCCGAAACGCTCAGGCTGTTGAGCCGATTCGCGCGTCTCCCGGATGCGTAACCCGAAGTCGCAGTCAATATGTCTTTGATCCTGGAAGCACTGAAGAAGTCCGAGGCCGAGCGCCGCGGCACCAGCCCCATCACCGGTACGCCGCGGACGCGCCACCGCGGGCCCATCCGCGGCGTGCTTATGGCCGCGATCGCGCTCGCCGGCATCGCGGCCGGCTGGTGGGGTGCGCGCCAGTGGACCCGCCCCGACGCGCCCGCCATCGCGGTGCGGAGCGAGGCGCCGGTGCCGAGCGAACCCGGGACGCCGGGGCAAGCGCCCGCGGCGGAGTCCGCCGCCGAGCCCGAACCGGTCCCCGAGACGCAGGGGGCGTCGGTCGCGGCCACGCCCGCGGCGGCGCCGCCTGCGGCGGTCGCGGTCGTTTCGGAGCCGCCGCCCGCGCCGGTGGCGATCGAGACGGCCCCGGCGAGCCGGACTCCGGCGACCGGGGTGCGCCCGCCGGTCCGGGCGGCCCCGGCCCGCGCCCGGGAGGCGGCAAGGCCCGCCCCCGAGCCCGCTCCGACGGTCGGGCTGCCGCGGTTCAACCAGCTACCGGGGCTTCGGTCCGAGGTCGGCAACCTGGTCCTGAACATGCTGGTCTACTCGACCCAGGCAGAATCCCGGTTCGCGTTGATCAACCTGAAGCGCGTGGTCGAGGGCGATCAGCTCGCGCCAGGGCTCACGGTCAGGGAGATCCGGCGCGACGGCGTGGTCCTCAGCCATCGCGGCGAAGCCGTGCTGCTGACGAGCGGCAACTAGTGTCCTGTCCCGCAAATAACTTAGCACTCAGCGCGCTCAGCAAGGCCGCTGGCAAGGCGCGGCCCGTAGCGCCATGGTCATTCCATGGTCAAGGGCTGCAACACCGCCAGCCGCCTTGCTGGGCGCGCCCTGCGGGCGCTAACACCAGGCGCCATGACGGCGTTGCATTGCTGGCCCATGGAATGACCATGCGCGGCGCAATGCGCCTGGTCCTGGCGCCTGGTGTCAGCGCTGAGTGTCAATTTATTTACGGGACAGGGCACTAGTGTCCGGTCCCCAGTGATGCGCAAGTCGCGGCGCCGCTTCTATCCGCGCAAGCGTCGCTTCGTGCCGGTGGGCACGCTGGCGATCGCGCTGCTGGCGCTCGCCGCGGGCCTGTATCAGGCCCACGCCGGATGGGCGCCGGATCCGGTGCAGCGCTGGGGTCTGGTTCCGGAGCGGTTCTGGGCCGAGCTGGCGCGGGCGGAGCGCTGGTGGCGGACCGATCAGGCCGCGGCCCCGGTGCTGGCGCTGTTTTTTCACGCCGGCTGGACCCATATGCTCGGCAATCTGGCGTACTGGTCGCTGTTCGCCCCCCGGGTGGAGCGGCGCCTGCGGCCGCTCGCGTTCGCGCTGTTCGTGCTGTTCTGCGCCGCGCTGGCCAACGTGATCGCGGCCTGGCGCGAACCTGCCAGCGGCGCCCCGATCATCGGCCTCTCGGGCGCGGTCTCGGCGCTGCTCGGGGCGCACCTTGGGTTGTTCCCGCGCAGCCGGATCGGGATCATCCTTCCGCTTGGGCTGTATTTTCAGTTCCTGAGGATCCCGGCGACGCTGCTGATCGGGTCGTGGTTCATTTTTCAGGTGTTATACACTCTCATCGCGCCCGCGGTCGGAACCGTGGCGTGGTGGACCCACATCGCGGGTTTCGTTGTCGGATTGGTGCTGGCGCTGCCCCTGAGGCTGCTGCAGAAACCGCTGGAGGGGTCACCGCCGTACGTTGATCGGGGTTGACCTGGCCCGCACATTGCGTGACCGATAATTCCGGCAACACATGCAACATGCGGGCTACACGCGCCTGCGACTGAAGCGAAGATGGCCAAGAAAACGCTTTACAAGGTAATTTTTTTCAACCACGGCAAGGTCTACGAGCTGTATGCCCGCAGCGCGGGGCCCAGCGGTCTTTACGGCTTCGTCGAGATCGGCGACCTGGTGTTCGCCGAGGGAGAGGGGCTGGTCATCGACCCCACCGAGGAGAAGATGCGCGACGAATTCAAGGAGGCCAGGGTACTGCACCTGCCGGTCCACAGCGTGATCCGGATCGAGGAGGTCGACAAGCGCGGCGTGTGCCTGATCCGGGACCGCGAAAGCGGCGAGAAGATCACCCCGTTTCCGCTTCAGCCCCCGTCCCGCTCCAACTAGTTCGCGCCGAGGCTACTCCTGCCGGCGCCCGAGAAGCTGCACCCCCTTCAGCACCGCCAGCGCCCGATACAGCGGATAGTCGCGGTCGGCCAGATCGTCTTCCCACTGGTCGGCGAGCCCGGTCTCAGCGGCGAGACCGGGTGCAGGCTCAGGCGGATCTGCCTCGGCGATGCGCTGCGACAGGTCGATGTCGGGGTGGATGCCCTCGGCCTGGATCGAGCGCCCGGACGGGGTGAAGTAGCGTGACGTGGTCAGCTTGATCGCACCGCCGTTGCGCAGCGGCAGCACGGTCTGCACCGAACCCTTGCCGAAGGTGGTCTCGCCGAGCACATAGGCTCGCCGGTGATCCTGGAGTGCGCCCGCGAGGATTTCCGACGCCGACGCGGTCCCGTCGTCGACCAGCACCACGATCGGCGCCCCGCGCAACTGGTCGCTCGGCGCCGCGCTGTAACTGACTCGCGACTCGTCGCGGCGCCCACGGGTGGTCACGATCAGGCCGCGCTCGAGAAACAGATCGGCGATGTCCACCGCCGCGTTCAGGACGCCCCCGGGGTTGCCGCGCAGGTCCAGCACGAGGCCGCTGAGGGTCCCGCCAACCTCGGAGGCGATCCGCTCCAGCTCGGTCTCGGCGGCGACCGCGGTGTCGGTCTGAAAACTGATGATCTTCAGATACGCGTATTGGTCCTCCAGCAGCCGACCCTCGACGCTGGCGACCGAAATCACCTCCCGCGTCAGGGTCAAGGTCCGCGGCTCCGTGCCATCGGCCGCGGACACGGTGATCGTGACCGCGCTACCGGGTTCACCGCGTACCATTCGGATCGCTTCCGAGTAGGTGTTGCCGGTGATGTGGACCACGCCGACGGCGCGGATCACTTCGTTCGCGCGCACACCGGCCCGCTCGGCCGGACCGCCGACGGTGACGTTGACCACACTCAGCTGCTCGTCGCGCCACTCGACCTCGATGCCGATACCGCCATAACGGCCGCTGGTGTCGGCTTCCAGCTCGGCATACTCCTCCCGGTTGAGATACGCGGTGTGCGGGTCGAGGCTGGTCAGCATCCCGCGGATCGCGTCCTCCAAGAGCTGGCGGTCGTCGGTCTCGTCGACGTAATCGCGCTGCACGTGACCGAGCACGTCGGTCAAGGTGCGCAGTTCGTCCAGGGTGAGCTCGAGGTCGGTCTCGCCGGTGAGCGGGCTGGCGACCACCAGCAGCGCCAGCGCCGCCAGGCAGCAGCGCACGAGCCGCCGCGGGCCGCCGGGACGATCGGTTGCGTTTCCCTGGGGTGGCGGGTGCGAGCGGTGATCCATGGCACTCTCCTTCGATCGTCTCATTATAGACAGCCCCGCGGGCACTTCTATCGCCGCACCGCAGCCGGCGCGCAACACCGCGCTGTGCGCGACATCCGCGCCCGGCTGCGGCACAATACGCGCCGGCCATGCCGTCGTATCTGTCAACCAAGCCGATTCCGGTCGCGGAGCGATTGATCTTCGCGCTCGACGTCGATCGCGGCGAGCAGGCGCTCGCGCTGGTCGACCGGCTCGGTGACGCGGTCCAGTTCTACAAGCTCGGGCTCGAGCTGTTCCTGAGCGGGGATTATTTTTCGCTGCTTCGCTCGCTCGATGCGCGCGGCAAGAAGATCTTCGCAGACCTGAAGCTGTTCGACGTTCCGGCGACGGTGGCCGCCGCGGTGCGCCAGCTCGACAAGCTGCCGGTCACCCTGACCACGGTGCACGGCAACGACGCGATGTTGCGGGCGGCCGCCGCGGCCGCCGATCGGGTCCAGGTGCTGGCAGTGACCGCGCTGACCAGCCTCGATCGCGGCGATCTGGACGACCTGGGCTTCGACTGCCGGGTCGAAGAGCTGGTGCTCTCGCGCGCCCGCCGCGCGCTCGCGGCTGGCTGCGCCGGGGTCGTGTCTTCCGGCCTGGAGGCGAGCGGCCTGCGCCGCTCGCTGGATCAGCGCCTGCTGATCGTCTGTCCGGGCATCCGTCCGCTGGCCAACGTCGACGACCAGAAGCGCACCGTGGACGTGGCCGAGGCTTTTGCCAACGGCGCGGACTACATCGTGGTCGGCCGGCCCATCCGCGACGCGGCCGATCCGCGCGACGCGGCGCTGGCGATCCAGCGTACGATCGCCGGGGTTTTCTCCGCTGGCCCATAGCTACCGCCGACAAACCGGATAGTTGCGGCAACTAATTGAAGTATTGCATTACGAATGCAATCTAAGTTATTATTTCTAATAACAACAATAAGAAAAGGGACAAGACGAAAAAAAAGGATCGGAGTCGGGTACGCCCCCCGGGGCGCCGCCCGGAACATCAACCCCGGCTCAAGCGCCGGGGTTCTTTTTTTGGTCCCTCAACTGCCCAGGCCGAGATCGGCGTGGATCAGCTTCTTGTCGCTCAGGATGCGCGCGAGGTCGGCTGGGTCCAGGCGCCCGGCGATATTCACGAACACGGCCTCATCGGCTGCTTCCATCGCCATCACCGTGATCCCGTCGATCCGATCCTGCGAGCCCTTGACCATGACCTGAACGAAATCGCCCGCTTTGCGCACCCGCGCGAACTGCTCCCAGCCCTCCGCGCCGAGCTCGCGCGCCAGCGCCTGCGCCTGGTCGACC